>DASZLQ010000169.1:0-12492 GCA_035552295.1 Mycobacterium sp.
CGACCGACCAGCGGGTGCACCGGGCGACGTCGTTCAATACCGCTCAGGGCGAGGGCTTTTGACCGGCTTCTCCCAACCGTTCCGAAGCCGTTTGCGCGCCGGGACTGGAGAAAAGCGATCTCTGCTCGACCTGCGGTAACGCATTGAGATCGACGCGCTCCATTACGCCGGAAAATGGCGAATTTACCGGAAGCTGGACGGGTGCCTCCGATGTATAGCGCGAGGCTTCGGGCTCGGCTGTGTATACGACAGCGCCCGCCGGGAAGGGTGCCGCGCCGGGGCGGTCGCGGTACCCGAAGGCGTAATCGGGTGGATTCAGCAGCCGCGTCTCCTCTAGTCCATGGCCGAAGGGACTCGGTTGGTCGAATCCAACGCGCCTGAATTCACTCACGTATTCGCCGCTGGTGGGCGGTAAATTCAGCAGCGGCGTCGCTTGGCCGAAGTCGCCGCTTACGACTTGGCTCCCGCCAGGGCTCTCGGGCTGTATGTCCAACTGCGGCGGCGGCCACGGTGGGTTGGATCCCTTACTGACGTCGCTCCTTGGAATGCTCTTGCTGCCGGTGTCGTCGGAGGGCGGGCGCGGTGGAGAGGCTTTACCGTTGTCGTTGGCGGGGCGGTTCTCCGCGGCCGGCTGCTGCGCCGTCGACGCCTGCGGCGATCCGGGCCTTGCGCCCGTCATCTGCTCAAGGTACTGCCGCCATGCCTGAAGGTAGCTGAACAGTTGCTGGGTGTAGTCGGCCGGCGCGGGTGGCATCGGCGGCGCCGGAGCGGTGGGCGTTGGAGGCATAAAGGGCGGCATGGGCGGCATAAACGGCCCCGTGGGCGGCATGAACTGCCCTCCCGCCGGCGCGGTGGGCCACACGGACGGGGCGGTCGGGAACGGGAATCCGGCCGTCATGGTCGCCCACTGCTCCAGAAGCTGTCGCCAGGTCTGCAGATAGGCGAACAACTGCTGGTTGTAGTCGGTTGTAGGTGGAAACATCGTTAACCTCCTGCGGGTGGCGGGATGAGGGACGTAGGGACGCCGAACGAAGGCGCAGCCGGCATGTCCCACGGAGGCGGCAACGACCGCTGGCAGTAGTCCGAGTCCAGCGTGCGCAGAGTGCGCGTGTCGGCCGGCTCCCGATTTTCAATGTCAAAGACGTAGCAATAGTCACCGGCAGGTGTCGGCAGCCGAATCGGACTCGACAAACCTTGATCGAGGAACCCGAAGGGAAACTCCCAGCTGAGAGTGGTCTTCTCCCGGCGATCGAGACCGCCTGATGCGACCCAGACGTAGTGGTCGAGGATGGCGTTGACGGCATGGCGTCCCGACTCGCACGCAGCCTCCATCGACGTCATCCGAGTGAACGTCTTGTTCCACGTGCCTGCGAAGGCCACCGAATTGTTGTGCACCTGATAACCGCCGTGGCGGGCTTGCCAGACGTTCCGCAGCTCAAGATCTTCAAGCCACCAGTACTCGGGCGGTGCGGTAGTCCAGGAGCTTCCGTGCGGGTTCCAGGGGTCGCTGCTGGGCCGATTGGTCCAGTCCCCGATGATGGGAACGAGGTACGGTGTCTCGTTGCGAACCGCACGGCCATGGCCCTGACCGGGTCCGGTCGCCATGATCAGGCCGCGGTCGAGCGCGTACCACACCGGCCACGGCATGACCTCCTCCGCGACGACTTCGACGTTGCTCGTGAGCGCAGAAACGATCTGGCGCCACACCTCCGCTGCGATTTCGTCGGGCGTACAGTCGCGGGCCGCCTTGCCCCGGCCAAACTCGTCGACCAGGTGATGCGAGGGGGCATTGAAATCCCCGATGTCGACTGAGAGCACCGAGACGTAGCCGTCGCGGTTCAGAATCGGTTGCTTCTCCCAAAATCCATGCTGGTTGATCGACGACAGCGCCCACTCCGTGCCGGCGTATAACATGTGTCCGCGCAGCAACTGGAATTCTGTGTCGAAGTAGTACTGGATGCCGCACAGCGTTTGGAACCGATCCCACGGCACTCGTCCCATCTCATCCACCGCGTAGGGATTCCGCCGCTGCTGGGGCCGCGTCGTGTCAGGCTGCAGCGGACCGTCGGGTGGGGGAGCGATGGTGGTGAAACCATCCAGCCCGGCCACGGTGCCGCCGGTGCCTGCCCTGTGCAACGCGGACGTGATGTATTCGGCTGCCGTGGCGTCGACGGCGACGACCGTGTAGTCCGGAATCACCCGCGTACCGTCGGCGAACGTGATCTGCACCCGGGGTCTGAGATGAGGCGGCTGACTCGGGTCGAAGGCGGGAGGATCGAGGCGAGTCGCCGCATTGCGGACGAAGCGGACGCCGAGTGCGACGAGGTGGCGGTACCAGTGGTCGAACCACGACTCGGTGGTGGGGCCGTTGAGCACCCCGTCGGCCTTGTTGTCGCGGCGGTCCATATTGAGGTACAGCTGCAGATAGGTGGTGATGTTGGTACGCGCGTCCCCCCAGCGCGAGTCGAACGCGGCCAGGACCCTTGGCATTCCACGCAAGAGCGCGTCAAACTTTGGCGTGTAGGAGAACTGGTTGGTCGCGGTCGCGCTGTCGTAACCGACGAAGAAATCGTAGGCGGAGACGTTCTGCAGTTCCCTTGCGCGACGCAAAGGACTTGTGACGAGGTAGCGAAGCAGCCTGTTCTGGAAGGTCGCAACATCGCTTTGTGTCAAGCCCAACGACGCAAGCTGGTCAAGGATGCCGAGAGACTCAGCGGGGCTGCGTGGGAGTTCGCGAGGAAAGACGAGCGACGGCTTGCCGTCAACCGTCATGCCCTGGGTGACCACCCGACGGACGTTGTCATAGACAGTGCGTGAGGTCGGTGCCCAGCAGGTTGTGCCGCTAGCCGTCCCCGTGAGTTCGTAGACGGGGATGCGCTGGAACATGTCCCAGATGTGTAGGTAGTACGCCGGGAAGAAGCGGAAGCCATGTTCTCCCGCGACCGCTTGCCCGGGGTCACGTGGCTGGCCCCGTCGGCCCGGGAAGGGACGCAGCTCAGCTTGGCTTCCGTCGCGCGTGCCCACGGTCGAGTACTGAGACGCGGCGAGGCCGCCGAGCTTGACGGGCGGGTAGGTCCCAGCCGGTTCGGGTCCCAGCCCGTTGCGCTCATCGGGTCGAGGCTCGTACACCGTGACGACGAAGCCGCGCTCCGCAAGTTCCTGCGCGGCGGTGAGGCCGGCGATGCCGGCCCCGAGGACCGCCACCGTGGGACGTCGTTCGCAGGATGCCGGCGTGCATATGCGCTCGCTCATGGCGGCCCCGCCCGGAGTTCCGACAGCAGTTTCGGCTGCGAGGATGCCCGGACTGCGGCGTGGACGTAGGCCAGCAGCGAGTCGTGAGCCCGCTGGACGTCATCGAGCGAACCCCTGACGCCCACCGTGCCCGCCTCCACGGCCTCGCCAAGAGCCACCCTGGCATCGAGCACATCGAGGATGGTGACTCGCGACGTTACGATCCGGGCACCGGTCACGTCCGCCGCACCGTCCGACACCTGAAGTCGGTCACCACCGCGCAGCGTAAAGACCTCGCCGTCGACATCGAGCTCGACCACCATCGGACCGAGCTCGGCGACCAGCAAGCGATAACTGTCGGGCACCTCGTCCTCCAGGTGCTCGATCGAGCGCCGCAATAGCGACGAAACTCGTTCAGCCATAGAGGAACTCGAATACACCGGTGCCCAAGAAGTCGACGTTCTCGCCGTTGATCGTCCCGCTCGCCCGGGCGGTACCGCCAGTTTCACAGAGCACAGTCGATCGGTTGAGGTGCACCTCGCTCGGCTGCGCCAGGCGGGCATAGGACTGCGAGCGGAACTCGGCGTGCACCTTGTCGCCTGCGCGTGTCGCGGTGATCTCGATCCGTTCCGGTACGCCCGGCACCCCGCCGTCCAGCAGCAGCCGCATCGGGGGCGGCAAAGTGCAGTCCGCCGCGCGGCCGAGCAGGCCGTCCGAGCGCGTCTGGACCGCGGCGTGCCGGAATATCGCGGCGGGCTCATCGCGGTGCCACACGTAGAGCGCTTGGGACAGACAGCGCAGCCGGCTCCGGTCGGTCATCTGCAGGAATACCATCGACCATGGGTCGTCGGGTCCCGTGGGCAAGAGGGTGCCCCATGTCCACCCGAAGTCGTCGCCCCACCAGAACCGACCCCAGTTGTGGTCGTGATAGGCGAGGTCGTTCTCGATGCGATGCTCCCGGTCTCCGATCCGCAGCCATCCCTCGGCGCGCAGCCTCGGCACGAAGAGCCAGGACATCCGGCCGTCTCCCACCGGTTGGTTGTTGACCACGAAGGGCCGACTTGCCGAGGCGAAGTGCAGTTCACCCCGAATTCCCTTGTCGGGCAGATCGATTGCCACGCGGTAGCCGTCGGGTAGCACGGTCATCCGGTTGCCGCCGATTCTCAGTCCACCGAGATCGGCCGAGACGTCCAGAGCGTCGCTGTCGAACCGCTCGATGGCGCCGGTCCACTTCTGGTCGTGAGCGATCACGATGACGCGTGGCGCAAGCCGAATCTCACCGGCGCCGGACATTTCGTTGGTGAGGCTGAAGTTGATCAAGAGCCGGAAGCCTCGCCCGTGCACCACGAAGTGGTGCCACTCCTTGAAACCCTCGGGACGGGCATTGGCATGCACCGGGGCGCGCAGGAAGTCGCTGGCTGCGAGGACCGCGCTCATCGGAGCCACCGTATAGTCGTTGAGCCGGGCGGTGGTGCCTCGGCAGTCGAATTTGGTTGTGCCATAGTCGGATTGGCAAGTCGGTCGATCGCCTCTCCGAGGCTCGCAACCCCGAGCAGCACGTGCACGAAGTCGTCTGAGTCGCTGGGCGGGTCGGATCGGCGGTCGCCGTCGGCGGCCAGGGTGTGAACCACCCGGGCCAGCCCGGCAAGGCCAACCAGGTAGCCATTGAAATTGCTCTGGTCGGCGAGCGCGTCGCGAGGATCGGTCAGCGTCATGCGAACCCCTCGGGCCGCAGGCGGGCCAGGATCGAATCGTTGAGGCCATGCCCGATGACAGCGTCGGCCAACAGGTCCGCCCAGGCGTCAGGGGCGGCATTCGGAGCGGCGGGACCGTCGAGAACGTTGAGGCTCACCGTTTCCCAGACGCGTCGGAGGTTCTCCACTGCTTCGGAGGCGACCAACGCGTCGCGCAGCCGAGCCCCGTCGGGCGTGTTCGCGTAGCGGCGGCCCTCGGCAACGAGCAGGTCGTGCAGCCCTCGGGCGGCCGCGGGGTTGCCGAGCACCGCGCGGCGCGCGCCAAGAAGTAGGTCGAACACCGTCCGCTCCGTCCCGGAGGCCTCGTCCGGAGGGGCGGGGAGCAACCGCGGGGTCTCCCGCTCGATGAGGTTGAGGGTGAGCTCGCGGATCCGCTCGAGCTCCGCCAGCATGCCGATCAGGACTTCGGGGCTCATCGGGTCCGCCCGTGTACGTAGTCCACGAGGCTGGCCAGCATGTCGCGGTGGCGGCTGCGCGGTAACCAGTCGACGCTGGCCAGCACGGTGGCCGCCTCCCGGGCATGCCCGGCGGCGACATCCCGAGCGTGCTTGAGCGAACCGACCCGGTGCATCAATTCGTAGAACCATCGAATGTCGTTGAGGCTCTTCGACTCCGACGGATGGTGTCCTTGCAGTCGAGCCTCGATTTCGGCCCTACCGGACGGGGATAATTCGCCGCGGGCGGTGAGTCGATCCAACAGGTCGGTCAGCCCTAACTCGTCGTCGGCGCTGGGGCGTCGCTTGGCCAGAATCTGCACAGCACGATCCTGGTCGGTGGGTTCGGCGCACCGCAAGGTGTGCAACAGCATCAGGGTCCGCTTGCCCTCCCAGAGGTCGCCGCCGATCTCCTTGCCGTACTCCTCGGGGTCCGCGCGCAAGTTCAGCAGGTCGTCGGTGATCTGGAAGGCGGCGCCGAGGTGCCGGCCGAGGGACTCCAGCGGAGCCAGCCGCTCAGGTCCGGCGCCGGCCGCGATCGCGCCGGCCTGTAGCGGGGTGATGAACGAGTACCAGCTGGTTTTGAGTTCGACCATCTTAAGGTAGTCATCGTCGTCGAGCTGCCACGTGTTGGACCGGACCCACTCAAGCTCCAGCGCCTGTCCGTCGACGGTCAGCCGCGTCATCTTGGCGACGGCTCGCAGGATGCGCAGCGCGGGTCCGAGCCCTACCCGCTCGACGTTGTCCAGCAGCGGTTGTAGCGAAAGCGACAGCATGGCGTCGCCGACGTTGACGGCGATCGGCACACCGTGGTCGATGTGCAGCGTGGGTTTGCCGCGGCGCCACCATGATTCGTCCTCGATATCGTCGTGGATGAGGAACGCGTTGTGGTAGAGCTCGAGGGTCGCGGCGGTCGGCAGTATCGCCTCGAGATGGCCGCCGAGCCCGAGGCAGGTCGCGATGCTCAGTGCCGGCCGCAGCGCCTTCCCGCCTCGGAGGGGGTAGTCGAGGATCAGGTCGTAGAGGCCGTTGGGTCCGCGCTCACCCGGACCGTACAGCCGGTCGATTTCGCCGTCACAGGCGTCCTTGCACAGGGCGAGATAGTCGTCGAGCGGGTTGCGGGCTGTCGGGTTCGTACTGCCGTTAACTGGCTTAGTTTTGGATAGCGACGAGGCCGGTGGCATCGGTGATCCTTGTTGCGTAGCGGATCCGCACGGTGAGCTGAATTTTGCCCGTGTTGGTTTCGCCGTCGACCTCCAGGCTGGGGAGGAGACTGACGGCGAGGTCCACCGGCTCCTCACCAGGTGACGCCTCCGGCGCCGCGCCCTGGGGGATCCGCTGCCGGCGGCCGATAAAGACCAATCGGGTCTTCGCATCAGGAGGGTCGAGCGGTTGGGATCGGTATATCGAGTTGATGTTCGCAGCGGTGATCAGCTGCCCGTAGATGGAGGTGGAGGATCCAGTGACCAATTGGTTGAGCTTTGTGAGTCCTACCGTGTTGGTGACCACGCAGGACGGCGCCCGATACCCGGCATCCTCGACCGTCGCACGGGCCTTGATGAGCGTGTCTTGTAGAGGCTGGGCGGTGACGGCTGTCGTGAGGTTCGATGTGGCGCCCTTATAGAGGTTCGGGAGGACGTCGTTGTCGACGTCCTTAGCAAGGACCTTGGTCGCTGTCATCACTCCGGTGAGCAGCGCGTCGGGGGTCGGCGCAAGTGCCTGCCCGAGCGTCAGCTGGACTGTTTCATCCTTAGTTACCACGGGTATTAGGCCCGGGGTGGCCAGGATGCCGTTTGGGACACTGATCTGGCCAGGGTCACCGGTGGCCCAATGCGGGATGGCTTGCCAGACAATGCTGCACTGTCCGAACGTCTCGCAAACTGCCTGGTTGGCAAGGGCCAAGTGCTCAGCGCTGAAGTACATGATGCGACTCCTGACTGTCGCCCCAAATCATGGCAGACAAGGTCAACAAGTCTCAGCACTTCGCCGCAGTTTTTGAAAGTGGAGTAACGCACTACTTGTGCAAGAGCGCTATCTCCTGGCCGGGGGACATCTCGCCGCGAGCCACCGCGTCGCAGTGCGCTAAGTGCAGTGGTGCGACGGGGTCGTCGGGCAGCAACTGGCGGCATCGTTCGAAGGCGGCACGTGCCGGGTCGACATCGCCGGCGTCGAACAGCGCGAAGGCCTGGTCGAAGGCGGGCTGCGCCGAGCGCTTCGCGGCGCGAAGTGGAGCCGAATCCTCGTTGTAGACTTCGTAAATCGTCACCGGTCGGCGTCGGTTGACCACCATGACGCGCTCCATCCGACGGACGTCGAACTGCTCGGAATCCGCGAGGCGGGCATAGGTCGCATCGGAGATGAGCAAAGCGGAGCCGTAGCGCTTGTTAGTGCTCTCGATGCGCCCGGCCAGGTTCACCGCATCGCCGATGATGGTGAGCACCATGCGGTTCACCCCACCGACGAGCCCAACTCCCACCGCACCGGTATTGATGCCGATTCCCGCCCGCAGTTCCTCGGAGCCGAGTTCCATCCGCTCCCGGTTGTGCTCGCGCATGGAGCGCAGCATGGCCAATCCCGCCCGGACCGCGTCGGGCTCCGAGTCGAAGACGGCGACAATCTCGTCCCCGCGTACGTCCTGGATCATGCCGTTGTAGCTGATGATCGGGAGCTCGACAGCGCGCAGAAAGCCCATCGCCAAGTTGCTCGCCTCAGCGACGTTCATATCCTCGAGCATGGTCGTGTAGCCCCGGATGTCGCTGATAAGCACCGTCATTTCGCGTTCGACCCGGTAGCCGCTGCGGACGCGGCGTAGGTCGTCGATGTCGAGGATGCGCAGCAGTTCGTTGGGCACGAATCTCGATTGCACGTCCATGAGGGACTGCCGGTACTCGTCGGCGGCCCGCAGTCGCGCCTCGAGCTGGAAGTTCCACAGGGGCGCGGCGGCCTGGGCGCACAGGAAGGCGACCGCCTCCTCGTGGTCGGCGCCGAAGTGTCTGCCGGGCTCGTCCTGCTCGGCGTAAATCACGCCGATTGTCTTGTCGTGCACCCTTATCGGAACGGCGAGGATCGACGGCGCCTGATGGTTGGCGGCAGCGATGACTGGGGAGCCACCGTCCATCACGCGGCGCACGATATCCCTGTCATAGGGCACCTCGGTCCACGGCCCGTCCACGGTCGAAATGTCGCCATGATCGTCGATGGCCTGGACCGACAGATTCTCCGCGTCGCCGGTGAGGAGCAGGACTCGGCCCGCGCCGGTCGTGTCCGCGACCGAGCCCAGAATGATGTTGGCCAAGCCGTCCGGGGTCGGCGCCCCCGACAGCGCGCGCAGGAGCTGATGCGCGCCGACCGGGTCGATTCCAGCCGAACCCGTCTTTAGATCGCGTCTGAGTAGCCAGGGGTGCTCCCGCGCGAGCCAGTCTGTGCGCACCGCGAAACCCAGATTCAGCCAGCGCTGGTACGCCGACCGCAGCATGTGTTCGTGAAGCGTCGTCCGCCCGGTGTCGGCGTAGAGGGCGGCGGCCTCCTCGTGGGCGTACGCGCTTATCATCGGAAGCTGGCTTTCCTCGGCGAGCTCGATCGCTTGGTGAAGGTAGCGCTCTGCGTTGGCGTTTTGTCCGCGCGCTCGCGCCCATGAACCCTGGATCAGTGCGTGCGATGCCGCGTAGTTTTCCGGGGCGCCCGCCGCCCACTTGCGATGCATCGCCAGGGTTTGGCGCACGAAGTGGATGGTCGAACGGTCCTTCGGCGCGTGCCGCATCATGCTGAGGGCGCCGATCAGGTAGACGAGTTGTGAGACCGCGGTGCCGGCCAAGCCGCCGACATGCGCGATTGCCTCTGGCGTGGCGGCGACCGCGCCGGCGTGGTCGCCGCACCAGAAGTGCAGGCCCTGCTTCATGGTCGCGGCTACGCCCAGGGCCACCTCGTCGCCCTCACTGCGGGCCGCCGGCAGCACGTCTCGCTCGTCGTAACCGCTCTCGCCGGCCAGGAGGAAGGGATCGGCGCTGCGGCCCATCAGATTGAGGGAAAACTGCTGCATGGCCTGACAAAGAGCGCTGGGCACGGGCTGGGAACGGATGTGCGGGATGAAGGAGCTGGCGAGGGCGTCGATCTCCGCGAGCGGGCGACCGACCCAGAACGACTGAGACAGCAGGACCGCGACCAGGAATCCGGCGTATTCCTGGTCGCCTTGGTCGAGTGCCTCCTCGACGGCGTCGCGGAGCTCGCCTAAGCCGTCGTGGAGGCGGTGGCGCCAGTGGCGGATGTAGTCCAGGTGCATGAACACCGTCTGCGGCCGGGCCTCCCGGAATTCCGGGCGCTCCGCAAGCAGCATGCCGACCTCGCCGAAGCGCTGGCTGGCTTCGTGATCGCCGAGTATCACGAGCAGCAGCCCGTAACCGGCGATTACCAGCGGCGCGGACGGTGTGTGGCCGTGGGCCAAAGTGAGATCGAGTTGCTTGCGTACCAACAGGGGAAAGAGGTTGGGCCGGACGAGGTACGACATGTTGCGCAGTTCGGAAAGGATCCTCTGGATCTCGATGACGCGCTGGTCGTTGCAGTGTGGCAGCCGTAGCAGCCGCTCGGTGCTCCAGCGGCGCATTGTCAGCTTCATCCGGACCAGCGCGTTGCCCATCCGTGGCTTGCCCGCATCAGCCGGCATCGGTTCGCCGAGCTCATCGAGCGCCCGCAGCCCGATCTCGAGCGCCTCCCGGAGTCGGTTCTGCGCGACCCGCCCCTTGAGCCGCAGGTAGGCGAGTCGGGCACGGTCCGCGGGTTCGCGCAGGATCTCGTCGGCCTCGTCGAGTAGCGCATGGAGCGCCGCCACATCACCGACCAGCAGTGCGGCATGTGCGGCGTCGAGCTGTAGCTCGCGGGTCAGTGGAAAGTGACTGGACCAACGCTGCTCTCCGAGGAGGTCCAGAGCGTTGCGGCAATACTCGAGCGCCAACGGGAACGATGCCTGCAGCCTCGCCTTGCGTGCAGCACGCCGCAGCACCTCGACGAACCGAACGCGCTCGGCGGCGTCGGCGAGCCCACGTCCGCCGATACCGACGTGGCGCGCCGCCTCGAACAACCGGTCGTCCCCCTGCTCGACCAGGCGTCGACCGATCCGCAGGTGGGTGTCGCGTGTGGCGTCGTCGGACAGGCCCTCCCGCGCCGCCTCGGCCACCCGGTCGTGGCTGAAGCGGTACCGGGCGTCGCGACTGATCGCGTTGGCGATCCGCCTGCCACCGCCGTCGACGGCCTCGAGCAGACGAAGCTCGAGGCACGCCCAGAGCGCCTGGGCCACAACGTCGGGCGGCTGCGCGGCCGCTGCCGTGGCGTCGTCCAGGTCGAACTCGCCACCGATGCACGACAGCGAACTCAGCACCGCCCGATCGGCCGGGCGCAGCTGGCCGAGGTAGCGGCCGAAGAACTCGGCGGCCGTAGCAGTGACCTCGATCGACGTGAGGATGCGCAGGTCCCAGCTGGGGCGCCCGCCGGGGCCGACCGGGGTGAGCGCGCCTTCGCGTTGTGCGCGGTACAGCAGCTGACGCACCTGCAGCGGATTGCCCCCGGTCCGATGCTGAAATTCGGCGGCCACGTCGCCCAGCTCCACACCCCGGCCGGACACCGCAGCCAGTAGCTCCTCGACGTCTTCGCGAGTCAGCGGGCTGAGCTCGATGCTGCGCAGGCTCGCCGAGGTGAAACCTGCTGAGCCCGGGTCGAATTCACGCGCGCGATGAGCACCAATCACCAACACGTTGCGGAGCGATACCGTCAGCAGTTCGTTCAACAGCAGCAGCGTGTCTCGATCGGCCCACTGCAGGTCGTCGATCGCCAGCACCACAGGCCGATAGGACGCGGTATCGGAGAGCAGCCGGATGACGGCCCGGTGCAGCCGCCGGCGGGCATCCGCCGCATCGAGGTCTGCCACCTGCGGGGTCTCGCCGAGCACTCGCGCCAGGTCGGGCACGAGCTCCCCGAGGGTGCCGGCGATCGACGACATCCCGCCGACGATGTCCGCACGCCAACGGTCGCGTTCGGCCTGCCCGGTGGTCTCCATAATGCGCACAAGGGAGCTGAGCGCATCGCCTAACGCCGAGTATGGCGCGGGCGCGCCGTCGCGGCACCTCCCGTAGGCAAACACGCAGTCGCGCCCGGACACCTCGACGCCGAAGGCCTGAATGAGCGTCGACTTGCCGACTCCCGGCACCCCGCTGACCAGGACGCATTCTCCGCCTGCGCGTCCTGCCGCTTCCACCGCGGCTCGGAGTTCGGTGAGCTCCTGCTGTCGGTCGACCACACGGCCGTCCAGGTCGAGCACCGGAGTCGTCACGGCGGGGGGCACAACATTGTGGGGGCCGTCCGCCGGACGGCGCCGCACGGGGATCGCAAGGTAGAGCGCATCTACAACCCTCGTTCCACCCCCCGGAACTGTCCACCCATCGTAGTGATCGGTCCGCCCGCTGCGGAACTATGCGGACCCGTCGGCGGGTCATGGCGGGCCGGGTAACCCAACCCCAAACCGGGGCCGGCGTCGAAAAATGGTTAGGGTAGCCTTACTTGGTGAACAGGGCCGCGGACGCTGCCGCACAAAGGAGTCGGGGGTGACCGTCACAACCACGCAGGTGGCGGACGCGGCTGACGAGTCGTCGAAAGCGGCCGTGTATGTGTGCAGTCACCGCGTGCGCAGCGCCGCGGTGGCGACCGGGACGCTCAGACCTGGGCTCTCTGCCACGTAGTGATGGCCTTCGGGCTCTACTTGGTTCCCCAAGCCCTCGGCTGGACTTGATCCCTCCGAATCCGACGTCGAAGATCAGAACCACGGGCCGGGATAGTGGCCGTCCTGGTCTTGGACCATCACGATCTCCTTGCACTCGCCGGTGGAGTCCGCGGCGGTCTCACCGCGGCATACCAGCGTCCACCCGTTTATCCGCGCGAACGGACGGACCGACCAATTCGAGGCGACCGGATCGGTTGCGGGCAACGCGATTACCGAGAACGTGTTGCCAACGTTCGTGACGTAGAGGTGGTCGCCAAAGAAAGCCAGCTTGGAAATCGGCAGCTTCATGGCATCGTCGCGGTTTTTC
>DASZLQ010000170.1:0-2965 GCA_035552295.1 Mycobacterium sp.
CGATCTCGTCGCCATCCTCGTAGGCGTTGGTGAAGTGCAGCACGAAGGTCGGGTCGGCCTCGAACCATCGGATGTCGTCGGTTGAGCCGCGGCGCGGGATTATCGCGAAGCGTGACGGAATGTCGGGATAGAAGCGGGGCAGGTGCAGATCGTGTTCGAGCAGCCTCGGATCCCAGAAGAGCGGGAAATCGTTGAGGATGGCGTAGTTTTCGGTGAACGCCATGTCGTGCGGCAGCCGCGGCCCGGGCAGTGGGATATCGACGTAGTGGGCCAGCTCATTGTTCTGGTCGACGACGCCGTAGCGCATGTACGGGTCCTGCTTGCTGTAGCTGAAGAACAACAGCTCGCCCGTCTTGTTGTCGACCTTCGGATGCGCGGATACGCCCCAGTCGACAGGGAAGCGCCCGTTCCAGGTTTCCTTGCCAAGGGTGTTGGCCGAGTACGGGTCGATCCGGTACAGATCGCCGCACTGGTAGAAGCTGGTCAGCGCGATACCGCGGTGGACGATGACGTCGGTGCTCGACGCGTCCTTCATCCGGTTGCGGGCACCCCAGCCCTGCTCGCGCTTGGCCAATTGCACCGGCTCGGCCAGCCCCGGCCATAGCGGCTCGCCCGCCTCGTTCTCGGCCAGGAATCCGTCGGTCCGGACAAAGCGGTTGCGGTAGAACGCTTTTCCGTCGCGGAAACCGACTACGTGCAGCATGCCGTCGCCGTCGAACGGGTGGTAGGTCTTCAACGCCGGGTGCAGCGGGTTTTCGGTGTTGCGGAGGTAGACGCCGTCTAGGTCGCGAGGGATCTCGCCTTGCGCGGGGGCGAGGTCGTCGGCGTCCCACTCGGTGGTCTGTGGCCGCCAGGGTCCGGTCCGGTAAGGGTGGTCGTCGTCTTCGGGCAGCGTGGACAGGAACTTGCCGACGATCTCAACATCCATGTCACGAGCCTTTGGTTGTGCTGACAATGAAACTGACCGTCGTGGCGGTGCTGCCGCCGAAGTTCAGGGTGCCAAAGGTTTTCGCATTCTCGACCTGGTACTCGCCGGCCGTGTCGCTGACTTGCTTCGCCGCGTCCACCAGCATCCGCACCCCGGAAGCACCGACCGGATGTCCGCCGCCGATCAGGCCTCCGCTGGGGTTGATCGGCAGTCGGCCGCCGATCTCGATCTCGCCGTTTTCGATGGCCTTCCACGATTCGCCCGGGCCGGTCAGCCCGATGTGGTCGATGGCCAGGTACTCGCTGGGCGTGAAGCAGTCGTGCACCTCGATCCCGTCGAGGTCATCCAGGGTCACCTCCGCGCGGCGCAACGCGTCGAGCACTGCGGCCCGCACATGCGGTAGCACGTAGGGGGCCTGATCGCCATGGGCGGCGCGGTCGAGTTTTTGTTGCAGACCCAGCCCGACGGTGCGATGTCCCCAGCCGTCGATGCGGCCGATCGGGCGCGTACCCGGATGATCGCGCAAGTAGGCATCGTCCACCAACACCAATCCCGCACCGCCGTCGGTCATTTGGCTGCAGTCGAACCGCCGCAGCCGGCCTTCGGTAATCGGGTTGGTCGCGTCGTCGTCCGTGATGGGGTCGGGGACCGTCCAGCCACGGGTCTGGGCGTTGGGATTGCGGCGAGCGTTGGCGAAGTTGAGCTGGGCGATGGCCCGCAGATGCGTGTCGTCCAAGCCGTAGCGCCGGTCGTATTCGTCGGCGATCTGCGCGAACATCGACGGCCATAGGTAGCGCGCGCCGGCTCCCTCGTGTCCGGTCCACGCGGCCGCGCCCAGATGCTGGGCGGCGGTCTCGCCGGGCACGGTCTTCTCGAGCTCGATGCCCACCACGAGCGCGGTGTCGTAGGCGCCTGACCGCAGATCAGCCATCGCCGCCAACACCGCCACGCTGCCGGACGCGCACGCGGCTTCGTGCCGAGTGGCCGGGGTGTCCCAAAGCTCGTCGCAGACCGTGGCCGGCATGGCGCCGAGGTGACCCTGGCTGGCGAACATCTCGCCGAAGGCGTTCCCGACATGGACCACGCCGATGTCGCCGGCGTGCATCTTGGCCAAGGCGAGTGTGCCTTCGACGACCTCAGCGGTCAAAGCTGCGAAGTCGCGGTTCTCTTTGGAGAGGCTGCGGGCGAAATCGCTCTGGTAGCCGCCGAGGATCCACACACCTGCCGAGCCATCCATACGCCGCACGCTACTCCTGAATGGCGGGCCCGATCGGCTCTATTCCGGCGTGACCAGCTGCCTTGTCAATCCCTAAATGGAAGTACAAACCGATGCAGTGGGACGCGAAGAGACTGTCCCCGCAGTATGCGTCATCATGCCTGCCGCAATTGGATGTTGTCGGTTGCCTGGTACCCGGCCGGATCGCCGCATTCTGGCGCGTCAGCGGTTGTCTGCACTGTGCCAGCCAGGGTGCTTGGGTCCCACGTGTAGTGCGCAGAGAGAGCACCGGGAACCTGGGTACCGTCCTGACACACTGCGGTCTCAGCTTTGACATCAAGTATCCATTGTCCGCCAACCAACTGCGCCCGCCCAAAAGCCTTTGCCCCTTTGCGAGCCACTGAGGCGCATCCCTCACCGCAGGCACCGAAGTACCAATTGTCGGTCGTGCTTCGGTCGCTCGCGGCGGTTTCGGTTTCGACGTAGTGGCCGCTCATTTCGGGAGCGGCGGACGCGGGAATAGCTGCCTCGACAGCGACAGCGGCGAAGGCGGCGGCTACCGCAAAACTGCGCGGGACAGTCATCTCTGACCCCTCCTAAGGAACGTCGGGTAGATGAAGGTGGTCCCCCGCCGTTGCGGACACCAGTTGCCGTCTGACGTCAGCCACCAACCAGGCCCAGGTGAAGGGGTGCTCATGTCTCGGCACCCTAACGCCCCGAGACCCCAGAGAAGTGAATAAAACATGACCAAAGGGTGCGGATCGCACACTGCAGGAACACCCAATACCACCCCGTATTAGAGTCTGTGACCCCACCCCAAC
>DASZLQ010000171.1:0-13125 GCA_035552295.1 Mycobacterium sp.
TCGGCGGGTGCGGGCGGCACTGCGAAGATAGCTGATCCGATGTGACGGATGTACTCGTTGAGCAGGTCGTCGGCGCCGAGACGGTTCTGCAGGCGAATAAAATCCTGCGGATCTTTTTGATACGAGATGAACAACAAACCGGCGTTGAGTTGGCCATTGGCGTCGAGGCCGTCGGTGTAGTTGTAGGACCGCCGGCGGATCATGACGCCGTCATTGTTTTCCCTGGCGGCCAATCCGACGTGGGACAACGGATCGATGAGCGGATTGCCGTCGGCGTCTTTGGCTGCGAAATTCGGCGTATCGAATTCCGCCTTGCCGCTGAGCGGCGCCCCTTCTTGTTTGGTGCGACCGAAGATCTTCTGCTGATTGCCGACCCGATCGACGTCCCAGGTCTCCATCAGCATCCGGACTTTGCGGACGACTTGATAGGTTCCCCCGTTCATCCAGGCCTGGTCGCTGTTGTCGACCCATACGAAACGGTCATACTCGGCCTCGGTGCTGATGTTGCGGGTACCGTCCTTGAATCCCAACAGGTTTCGGGGGGTGTGCTGGCCTGGGCCGGCCGAGGCTCGTCCGAAGCCCAGTACCGCCCAGAACGGTGACACGATGTTGCGGCCGAGGCGGGCCAGGTTGCGCACGGCGTGGTAGCAGACCTGCGGGTCGTCGGCGCACGCTTGCACCGACAGGTCGCCCCCGTGCAGGCGAGGATCCAGGTTGTCCCCATTGAGCGTCGGCAGGTCGGTAAACACCGCGGGGCGCCGCGCGGCGAGTCCGAAGCGTTCACCGAACAGCGACGGCCCCAATCCGATGGTGACGGTGAGACTGGCCGGACTCAGACCGTAAGCCTCGCCGGTATCCGTCGGAGGCTGCACCTCCACTTGCGGCTGCACGGTGCCGACGGGATTTCCCTGCTGCAGGACCGCGGCGGCAGCCGACCAGCGTGCCAGCAGGCTTTGTAGATCGCGACGGCTGGTGCCGGCTGCCAACGAGAAGGACATGAACACGGCGTAACGCTGTGGGAGCGTGGCGATTCCGCCTTGGTGGACTTGGCCGTAAAAGGGGTAGCTGCGGCGGAGGTCGACGATGTCGTCATCGTCTCCGCGCTGCGTGGCCGCGGTTGCATAGCCGGCGAACCCGCCGCCGACGGCACCGACGGCGGTGCCGGTGAGCCCAGCGAACACGGCGCCGCCCAGCATGCGCCGACGCGACACCCCGGTGGTGTCGGCCGCCGCCTCGGAGTCGTCGGCGGGTTCGGCTAGCTCGTCGTCTGCCATGGTCAGCCGGCCGAGACGACTTTTTGGGCGACGGTGGACAGGCTCTGGTGGAGCGGCTGGATCACCGCGGTGAGTTTGGTTGCGTCGCTGGCCTGCAGCGCGGAAGTGTACGTCCGGTAGCCACCCAGCGCCGACGGGTCGCGATAGCCGTCCAAGACACTGCGTACGGCCTGGAACTGCTGATCGATCTGGTTGACCAGATTTCCGTCGATCTTCTCCAGACCCGGCCGCAGTGAGGCGTAGGCCTGTTGAGCGCCTTCGACGTTGCCCGAAAAATCGAGGAGATCAATGTGGCTGAAGGCCTCCTCCTCACCGGTGATCTTGGTGTTTTGCACCTCCTCGATGAGATCGCTGGCGCCGTTGGCCAAATCCTCAGGCTTGTATTGCAGGGTGGCGACCGTGGTGTTCAATTTGCCGACGTTACCTACCAATTCGGTGCTCAACGCCTTGGTGCCGGGGGTGATCGCACCGCCCTGCCACAGGTCGCGTTCGATGGCGTGGAAGCCCTTCCATCCGACTTTGGCATCGACCGGGGTGGACGCGCGCATGTCGATCAGATAGTCGAGGTTGCCGGCATTGTCGCCGACCGCGAAGCCCGGCAAGACGAAGCCCTCCACGCTGGCTTCCGATCGCTCCCAGAACAGCCGCGCCTTGGCGTAGGCCGTTTTCGCGGCGTCGAGGTTGCCTGATTGCACGGCGGCGTCGAGTGCCTTCACACCGTCACCGAGCTGACCGATCTGGTTGACGATGTACGCGGCATAGTCCTTGGTGCCCTGGCTGAGGATGCTCGCCACCGTGCCCGTCGGCCCTGCCGGCGCTTGGCCCGTCACCGTCAGGGTTTGATACTCGGTGCCGGCGCCGGGGCAATACAGCTGATAGGAACCGCCGTCCAAAGTGACGGTGAACGACACTGGATCCAGGCCAGGAGCGAGGTTCTCCTTCTCGCCGACGATGCGCTGGTCCCTGAGCAACTCCATTTCGGTGATTCCTGGCGCGCTGGCGTTGACTACCGTGAAGGTCACCGGCCCGGCCGGCACGCTGGAGGTGTCCAACGCACAGCCGTCCTTTCCGCCGTTGTTGGCCATCGTCACCTTGACCGCGTTCGTGCCGCGAGGTTTTGAGGGGCTCGAGCTGCCGCTCGAGTGGCTGCACGCGGCCACAGACAACACCGCGACCGCGACCAAAGCTGGTGCGGTCAGCCAGAATTCACGGGACCGGCACCGTACCCGGACGGTGCGATTCACCATCAATGGATCTCCTCTCCTGTTCGGTTCCCGCGCGCTCACCGCGTCGTGAAGCTACCGCACCCAGGGCGCAGGCCATCGCGAAGGCGCCCAGCACCAACGGAAGCCAGACTTTCCAGAGTTGCCGCTCGTCGCGCTCACGGGCGTTGTCAGAGATGCGCGCCGCCGTCGCCTGGTCTTCGGCGCTGGCGGTGGACCAATCGGTAGGCAGCGCGCCGATACTGACAGTCTTGGGCCCGGTGAGCCCCCCGCCGGTGAGCATGGCGGTGCGGTTGCTGGTCGCTTGAGCGCTTACCACCGAATCACCTTGGGTCAGAACCGTATACACGGTAGTCGCGGCCCACTGCGCCTGGAAGGGCCCGGGGGTGCGGGCAAGCGTCACGCCCACCGGCAGCCGCCCACCCGTCAAGCTCGACAACTCCTCCAGCGTGACTGTCGGCGAGCTGGGGCCAGGGTCTGTGGGAACCGTCGTCTGCCACACATGGACCGCGACCCCGCCGACGGTTTGGTCGCCGGCCGCAGCGAGTTCGACGCTGCGGGTACTCGGCCCGGGTGCGCCTGTGATCGCCAGCGAGCGCCCGTCCGGTGTGGAGAGCAGCGACGCGCTGGCGGTGTGACCGAGGCGGTCGGTGATGGTGCGGGTCCGCGGCCCTGGTGCGGCGCTATCGGCGGGCACCATGATCGCCAGGAGCGCCGCGACGATGAGCAGGGTCACCGAGGCAGCGGCCAGCAGGTGACGCCGGATTCGGGGCGCCGCGGCAAGCCGGGCCGGCCACAGGAAGACGACGAGCACCGGGACCGCATACAGCAGCCAGCCGAGCACTTCGATGAGCCGGGGATCGGCGGGTAGACCGAACACCCCGGTGATCAGCGCACCCAGCATGGATTGGCTGGGCATCCAGGCTGAGAAGTCGAACACCTGTTGTTGGCCGATGGTCACCCAGCCGGCCTCGTGCGCGGTGCGTAGGGCGCCCAGCACCAATCCGGCGGCGATCAACACCAAAAACACCCCGGTAACACGGAAGAACCGGCCGAGATTGAGTTTCAAACCACCGAAGTACAGACCAACGCCGAGCGCGATCGATGCCGCGATGCCGGTTGCCCCGCCCAGAACAGCGAACCAGCGGTTGCCGTGCGATGTCTCGGCGGCCGCCAGCAGGAACACCGACGTCTCAAAGCCCTCCTTGAGCACGGCGAGAAACGCCATGACCACCAGAGCCAGCGCGCCACCACGGTTCAGCGCCTGGCGGGCTTCACGCTCGAGTTCGCCCTTGAGCCGCGGGGCGTTGCGGTTCATCCAAATGATCATGGAGGTCACAAACACCACGGCTATGGCGTTGATGACCGTCTCCATCATCTCTTGCTGGGCCTGCGGCAGGGCCGCCGAGACCAGATCCAGTCCCACGCCAACCGCAACGCTGATCAGCACGGCCAGGGCGACACCGATAAACATCGGGCGCACCGACTGACCGTTGCGCTTGAGGAAGGCGCCAACGATGCTCACAATGAGCGTCGCCTCCAGGCCTTCGCGCAGGCCGATGAGGAAAGTGCCTATGAAAACGCCGTATACGCCCTGCATTCACCCGATTCCCGTCCCGCGGATCGGAACCTCCGACTTAGCGTAGCCTAACTAATGGCCGCGGTTAAGCGGAGGGTTTATCCGGTATTCACGGACCAGCCGGTTTCGTCACGAAGTCGATGAGTTCTTCGACCCGGCTGATCAGCGCGGGCTCCAGGTCATTCCAGTCGCGCACGCGCGAACGGATGCGCCGCCAGGCCCTGGCGATGTCCGCCTGGCCGGCGTGGGGAAAGCCGAGCGCTGTACATGCGCCGTGTTTCCACTCGACGTGCCGCGGCACCGTCGGCCAAGCTTCCAGGCCGAGCCGCTGCGGCTTCACGGCCTGCCAGATGTCGACGTAGGGGTGACCGACGACCAGAGTGTGCGGGCCACCTGGCCCGCGGCGCACCGCATCGGCGATCCGCGCCTCCTTCGAACCTGCGACGAGGTGGTCAACGAGCACCCCCAGCCGGCGTCGGGGGCCGGGCTCAAACTCGGTCACGATGCGCACCAAGGCGTCCACCCCGCCGAGGTGCTCGACGACGACACCTTCGATTCGCAAGTCCTCGCCCCATACTTGTGCGATCAGTTCGGCGTCGGTGGCGACCCTCGACATAGATCCGGCCGGCGCGGGCGACCCGGGCGCGGACGCCGGGCACCGCGAGCGATCCAGACGCCGTCCTGCCCACGGCGGTCGGTGCCGGCCGCGGTGGCGCCGTGAGGATCACCGGACGGCCTTCGAGCAGATACCCGGGGCCCAGCGGAAAACCGCGGGTGTGCCCGTGCCGGTCTTCCAGCTCGATACGGCCGTATTCGACGCGGACCACTGCCCCGACATAGCCGGTCTCTACATCCTCCACGACCAGGCCCAGCTCGGCGGGGTGCTCGGTCGAGCGAGGCTTGCGCCGGCCGGCGGCGAGGACATCGGTTCCATAGCGATCCATCACGCGCCAATACTAGGAAGCCTTGCGGCCAAACGTCGTCGCACAGGACTCGCGTGTCCGCCCGAAAAATCCATCAAATACTTGTAAATATCTGCGTCGCGCTACCCGACTGATTACGCCGCAGGTGTTACCTTGCCAAATGCCGCTGATGCTCGACATCTGGCGGTTAGCGAGGTGAACGTATGTACTTGGCCGATCGGGTGGCACGGATTGTCGCCTTCATCCGCGCCGGCTACCCCGGCGTCATGCCGGCCACCGGTTACGTGCCGCTGGCGGCCCTGTTGTCCCGCCGGCCGTCTGACGACGAGATCATCACCATCACAAGCGAACTCGTTGTACGCCGACACACGCCGATCAGCAGCGCCGACATCGGGGTTGAGATCACCCGGGTCACCAACGAGATGCCGTCGCTGGATGACATCGAACGTGTGCAACGTCGCCTTGACGTGATCGGGTGTCCGCGCGTTTAAGCGCGACACCTCAGGATATTCGATGGCCGTCGACGCCGAAGAAATGCAGGTGTCCCGGTTCCGGATGCAGACGCACGCGGCCGCCCTTGTCGGGCGGGTGACGACCATCGGCCCGGGCGACGACGGGCTGATCGATCACCTTGCCGGAGCCCGTGATTCGGCCATACAAGTAGGCGTCCGCGCCGAGTTCTTCGACCACGTCAACCTCCATCTCGACGCCAAGGCTGCCCAGCTCGAAGTGTTCGGGACGGACCCCGACGACGACCTCGCTTGCGGTGTCGGCGAACTCACGCGGTAGCCGGATCGGCCAATCCCCCAGCGACACTGACGAGTCCACGATCGGAAGGGTGAACAGGTTCATCGCCGGAGACCCGATGAATCCGGCGACAAAGACGTTGTTGGGGTTGCGGTAGAGCTCACGGGGCGTCGCGAACTGTTGCAGCACGCCGTCGCACAACACTGCGACGCGGTCGCCCATGGTCATGGCCTCGACCTGGTCGTGGGTGACGTAGACGGTGGTGGTGTCGAGTCGTCGTTGCAGCGCGGCGATCTGGTTGCGGGTTTGCACCCGCAGTTTGGCGTCGAGGTTGGATAGTGGCTCGTCCATCAGGAATACCTGGGGACGCCGCACGATCGCACGCCCCATTGCCACCCGCTGGCGCTGCCCACCGGAGAGGTCTTTGGGTTTACGATCCAGATACGGTTGCAGGTCAAGCAATTTCGCCGCGGCCAGCACCTGCTCGCGGATCTCGGCCTTTGGGGTTTTGGCGATCTTCAACGCGAAGCCCATATTCTGCGCAACCGTCATGTGCGGATAGAGCGCGTAATTCTGAAAAACCATCGCGACGTCGCGGTCCTTGGGATCGACGTTGGTGACATCGCGGTCGCCGATCCGGATACGCCCTGAGTCCAGCGTCTCCAATCCGGCCACCATCCGCAGCGACGTCGTCTTGCCGCATCCGGATGGCCCTACCAGAACGACGAATTCGCCGTCACCGACGGCCAGCTCGAGGCCGTCCAGGGCCGGCCGATCCGCGCCCGGGAAGCGCCGTGTCGCTTGCTCGAAAGTCACCGAAGCCATGCGCTACCCACCGAGCCCTGTCACCGCGATACCGCGGACAAAAGAACGCTGCGCGATCGCATAAATGATGACAAGCGGCAGCATGATCAGCATCGAGGTCGCCATTATTATCGGCCAACGCGCGACGTACTCTCCGCGCAGCCGGACCAGGCCGAGTGTCAGCGTGGCCAGGCTGTTGCGCTGAAGCATCAACAGCGGCCACAAAAAGTCGTTCCACACGTTGACCCAAGTGAGCACGGCAAGCACCATCACGGCGGGCCTCGCATGGGGCAGCAGGATCCGCCAGTAGATCTGCCACGGCGAACAACCGTCGAGAATTGCGGCTTCCTCGAGATCGCCCGGCAGCGTTCGGAAGAACTGCCGCATCAGATAGGTGCCGAACGCGCTGCCGAACAAGCCCGGCACGATCATCGCCCACGGCGTGTCGACCCACCCCACGGTCCGCATCAGAATGAATTGCGGGATCACGGTCACGGTCAGCGGAACCATCAACGTGCCCAGGTATAAGACGAACAGCGTGTCGCGGCCGCGGAATTGCAGTCGCGCGAACGCATATCCGGCTAAAGAGCAGAAGAAGACATGCCCCGCTGTTACGCATCCGGCGTACAGCACGGTGTTGAAGAACATCCGCCAGAACGGCATCAGCGCGAATACCTCGGTGTAGTTGGACCACCGCGGGTGGGCCGGGAACAGCGTTGGCTCGGTTATCTCGCCTTCCCTCTTCAACGAGCCCGAAACCGCCCACGCCACCGGGAACAGCGCACACCACGCGATCCCGATCAGCGCGGTGTAAACCAGGACCGCACGAACGAGGTTGCGCTTGACCATGCGCTCAGCTGAGGGCACCCGAGGCCTCCCACGAGCGCCGCCGTGTGATCCGGAGCTGCAGCACGGTCAACACCAGCAAGATGGCGAAGATCACCCACGCCAGCGCGGACGCATAGCCGAATTCCAGGAAAGAAAACGCGTGCTGAAAAAGCATGATGCCCAAGACATAGGTTGCGGATTCCGGTCCGCCGTTCGGGCCGTTGAGGACGTAGACCATGTCAAAAGCCTGGAACGCGTGGATGATCGAAATGACCACCACGAACGACACCGCCCCACGGATCAACGGCACCGTGATGGATGCGAACTGCCGTATCTCGCCCGCCCCGTCGATTCTGGCCGCTTCATAAACGGTTTCCGGAACCCCCTGCATCGCAGCCAGCAAGATAACGGTGGCGAACGGCACGCTCCTCCACACGCTGACCATGCATAGCGAGGCCATGGCCCAGTTGGGATCCACCAGCCACGGGATCGGACCGATCCCAATCCAGCCGAGCATGATGTTGAGCAGTCCATTGTCGGTGTTGAAGACGAACTGCCAGACGACCGCCATCACCACCGATGAGATAGCCAGTGGCAGAAAGACGATCGTGCGAAAGACGCCGATGCCCTTGACTTTCCGATTCAGCACACCGGCGACGACGAGGCTGATAGCAACGGTCGGCACAACGGTCCCAAGGGTGAAGATCACGCTGTTGCGCAGGGCGATGAGAAACAGTGGATCTGAGGTGAACAGCTCTCCGAAGTTCTTCAGACCCACAAACTTTGGCGCTCTGAAAACGTCCCACTGCTGAAAGCTCATGTAGAGCGAGAATCCGAGCGGAAACAGCATGAACACGGCGACCGCTGTGAGGTTGGGTGCAACGAAGAGGCGCCCGGCCCAGGCACGTCGACGCGAAGGACCGCGGCCTCGGCGGCCCTTTGCGGTAACGGAGCCCGGTGCGGCGGTGGTGTCGACCGATGTCATGGAGTCCGCAACACCTCGTCGACGGCGCGCGACAGCCCGGCCAGCGATGTGGCGGGTTGTGATCCACGCAGAACGGGTCCCATGTTGCGGTCCATCAGCGCGGAGATCTTTTCCCACGCCGGGCTAACCGGGAGCCCTTCCGAATAGGCCGGCCCTTCGGTGAGCACCGCGAGGTTGCCGAGTCCGCCGTGGGCTTTGAGGAATCCGTCGGAGTTGAGTGCAGACCGTAGTACCGGCACGAAGAGGCTGGATTCACCGATCAACGCCTGCCCGACCGGGCCGGTCGCGAATTTCACGAACTCCCATGCCTGCTCCTTGCGTTGACTGCTCGACGAGATGGCCAGCCCGGTGGAACCGATATTGGAGTGGGCCGGCTGCCCTTGCCTGCGTGGTCCCACCGGCAACGGGGCGACATCGAACTCCAGACCGTCAGCTCGAATGAACGTCTGGTATCTCCAGTGGCCACCCATCGCGATCGCCGCCTTGCCCGCCGCGAACAGATCGGGCGTAGACATCGACTGCACCTCGGATGCGTTGGGCGCCACCTTATGCCTGTTGGCGAGGTCGGCGTAGAACTGGACCGCCTCGATGAAGGCGTCGTTCTCGAAATTGAAGTGGGTCGGGTTTTTCAGTGGAGTGGACCACGGCACCCCGTTGTTCATCGCGAACAGCCCGGCCGAATAGTATGAAACGAAGGTATTGACGAAACCCCACTGACTGATCCGCCCCGATCCGTTTCGCTTGGTCAGCGCGCGGGCGGTGTCAAGGAATTCGGCGAAACTCCACGGCTGTTCCCAGGTTCGCGGCGGCGCCGGCACGCCGGCCTCGGCGAAGAGCCGTCTGTTGTAGAACAAGTAGTTTCCCGACCATTGCTCGGGGAATACGTACTGTCCTCCGTTGAACGTGAAGGTCTCATAGAGCGCCTCGATGCTGTCGGACTTCAGTTGCGCGGCGAAATCCGGATCGCGAGCCAGCATGGTGTTGAGGTCCAGCAGCACGCCCAGGTCGGCGAGCTCTGAGTAGGTCAAGTCCCAGGCCATCAGCACATCCGGGCACTTGCCGCCGGCGCAAAACGTCGATAGCTGCTGCATGACGCCCGGCGCCGACAACACCGCACGAACCTTGATGTCGGGATGACGGCGCTGGAATTCGTCGACGATGCGCATCCGCGCATCGCGCTCGTCCGGATTGGCCGCGAAGAAGAACGTCAACGCGTCGTCGTCGGAAGCGCAGCCGGCGGGCCACGGTGCCAGTGACGCCGCGGTGAGCGCACCGGCACCCCGTAGCAGACTGCGCCGTCCGAACGGCCTATCGAGCATGGTGCTCCCGATCCTGCCCCCTAGCCGGCCGCTCCGCCGACTGTGTCTGATGTCCTTGGTACCCGATAGGTCTGTGGTGTGCCTGGGTTGGCAGGAGTGGCAGTGCGAGAACGGCCCGGCGCAGGCGCTCGGCGTCACCGGTGATGTCGATCGTGTGGATGCGGTTGTCGGCTCCAATGCCGATCCGCAGCATGATCTGCGGACGCCCGCGCGGCGCGATCACCACGCCCGGGGCGCCGTCGATGAGCATGACGGCACCGACCCGCGCACGCTGAGCGAATCGACGGGTCTCCTCGGCCACCTCACGGGCGCCACTCAGCTCGGTCGGCACCTCGTCAGGGACCAGCCTCCGATCGACGCGGCGCACCACGTCGGGTGCGAGCAACTCGAGCAAAGTCGCGATATCACCGCCACGGGAGGCCGCCAGAAATGCTTCCACGATCTCGACGTGCTCAGCTGTGCGGCGAGGTTGGGCAGGCGCGCCGCCCAGCAGTCGCTCACGGGCCCTGCTCGCGAGCTTCTTCGCGGCCGCCGGCGACCGGTCCAACAGACCTGCGATCGTCACGAACGGCATAGCGAACACATCGTGCAGTACAAAAGCAACGCGCTGGGCAGGTGAGAGCCGGTCCAGCACGACCAGCAGTGCGCGACTCACCGAGTCGGGCAGCAGCGCGTCCTCGTCCGCCGGCGCCGACCCGGTCCCCGCCAGCCGGTCCAGTTCGTCGGCGTCGGCCAGGGGTTGTTCGGCGCGCCGCTTGCGCGTTCGCAGCTGGTCGAAAGCCTCATGTGCGGTGATCGTCGTGAACCAGCCGGTGAGATTTTCAATCTTGTCAAGGGCGTCGAAATCCGAACGGCTGGCCTTCAGCCAGGCTGACTGCACCGCGTCGTCAGCGTCGGCTACCGAGCCGAGCAGCTGAAACGCGACCGACCTCAGATGCCGGCGATCTGCGTCAAATCGTTGCGCCAGATCGTCGAGTTTTTCCGGAGCGCTCAAAAGGTCACCTTTTCCGTACGGGAATCGTCAAGAAGATGACTACGTCCATCGAACTCTCCGTCGCAAAGGAGACCAGCACCATGACCCTACCGATTGTGCGCCGCACCAGGCGCAGCGACCACTCGGCTCGACGCTACGGAAATAGCTGCACCACAAGGGATTGACCCATGAACACCGCATTCATCGTGGTCACACTGACCACCGCAATCGTCACCGCAGCAATCGCCGTCGCCGACCTCATCCCCGCCGGATTCGTGCTGGCAAACGCAGCCGAGGTCCACGTGCCGCGTTCGTGGTTACCGGCGTTAGGGGCGGTCAAGCTGGCCGGCGCCGCCGGGCTGGTTGTCGGGCTGCTGGGCCTGCGGGCTCTGGGAATTGCCGCCGCCGTCGGCCTGGTCCTGTTTTTCGTCGGCGCAGTCGTTACGCACCTACGGGCGCGCGTCCTCTACAACATCTGGTTCCCTGGCGCCTTCTTGTTACTGTCGGCCGCATCGTTGACGCTAATGGTCGCGCAGTGAAGGAATGCAATCCTCAGGCGGGAAAATACCGGATCTGGTCGATCGCGTTGGCTCGCCAGGCCACATCGGCGAATATGATGCCGCGCCCATGACCTGAGTTGAGCGAGATTGCGACCGTGGGCCCTGCGCTGATCACTTTGGTCCAGCTGGCCCCGTTGAGTTGCTCGACGAGTTCGGCGAGGTCGAGCGGATCATTGTCACCCAAAGTTATTGGGGCAGTGGGTGATAGCGTCCGCAGCGCGGCGGACTGGTCCTTCCGCGCGACGGCGCCGAGGAAAGCCTCCGCCAGTCTCTTGTGCCGCGCCCCGACCCGCCGAAAGCCGGCCATGAAGCCCGCGGTCCCCCGCAATCCCTCATTGGCTAACAAGCTACGCGACAGCTGCAGCGCGGGCGACGCCGCTCGCGACCCGGTTCGCAGGAACTGCAGCATCATCGCCGGCAATTCCCAGTAGGCTCGCAAGTGGGCAATCTGCCACTGGCCGTCAGCTTCTCGGAGGTCATAGCGCAGAAACGCGGGAATATACATCGTCACGTCCGAACCCATCGCCACCTCTAGCTCGAGGTCACGCAGAACGACGGTGCCGAAGACGATGTCGAGATCGCGATGAAACTTGATGTCACGCGGACCGATGAAAGTGTCGTAGAAGCGGTAAATCTGCTCGTACCCGACGTGCGGCTGCGAGCCAACCGGATCTTCGACCCGGGCGTCGGTGGTGAAGGCGCCCACCCAGCCGTCGCGGTCGTGCACGGTAAACGCCTGCGGCGACCGCTCTACGGCGGCGAGCAGACGCTCCCGATCCAGTGGCACCACCATTAGGAGCCCCCGACCAACTCGATATTGGCGGATCGCATCTCGGCCAACGCCGCCGCGGCCGAATCCGGCGCTACCGCCGCTGTCAGGTCCACGAGCACCCTGGTGGTCAAATCGGCGCGTGCCGCATCCTCGGCGGTGCACCGGACACAATGATCGGTGGCGATTCCGACCACGTCGACCTCGTCGACACCGTGCTGTTGTAACCAGTCGAGTAGCGGCGTCCCGTTCTCGTCGACGCCCTCGAAGCCGCTGTACGCCGCGGCGTAGGCGCCTTTGCGGAATACCGCCTCGATCGGGCTGGTGTCGAGGTCAGGATGAAAATCCGCGCCGACGCTTCCCGCGACGCAGTGCGGCGGCCAGGACGATGAATAATCCGGCCGTTCGGAGAAGTGGTCCCCCGGGTCGATGTGGAAGTCCTGGGTTGCCACGACATGTTGGTAGCCGGGATCGCCGGCCAGATAGTCGTTGATGGCAGGGGCCAGGGCGGCGCCGCCGGTTACCGCCAGCGAGCCGCCCGCGCAGAAGTCGTTTTGCACGTCGACGATGATCAACGCTCGCACACGATCCACCATATCGTCGCCGAGGCGGCACTAGCGCGGATAGCTGGGGCGATACGTTTGTCGGTTTGTTTGCCGGAACGTCGGGTAACCCACCTGCCATGTTGATCCGCAGAATCGCACGGCCCCTGTTGTCGGTTGCGTTTATCGGCCAAGGCGTCGAATCGCTGCTCAACCCCAAGTCAGCGGCAGAAGCCGCGGCCCCCACGGTGGACGGTCTGCAGGCGCTGCCGGATCCGGTGGGCAGCAAGGTTCCCAGCGACCCGCAGACGTTCGCGCAAATCAATGCGACCGTTCAGATCGGGGGCGGTCTGCTGCTCGCCAGCGGCAAGCTGCCACGCGTCGCCTCGGCTGCCCTGGCGTTTACCGTGCTGCCGGCCAACCTCGGAACGCACATGTTCTGGACTGAGAGCGACCCGCAGCGCAAAGCCGAGTTGCGCCAAGCATTCCTGAAAGATCTGAGCCTGTTGGGCGGACTGGTCATCGCGTCCGCGGACACCGCGGGCAAGCCGTCGCTGGGATGGCGCGGCCGCCGGGCAGCCGCACGCCTTTCCGAGCGG
>DASZLQ010000172.1:0-4924 GCA_035552295.1 Mycobacterium sp.
CCCGGATCCGCGATCGCGTTGACGGCCTCACCGACACCGTATGCCTGTATCAGTCGGCGCCAATCGGGCTGGAGACCCTCGCCGCGATCGTCGACGAGCTGAACTAAGTGCCCCAACGTCGTGCCCCACCGTCGTGCCCCACCGTCGACTTGTTGCGCGCGGTCGCCCAAAAATGGCCCAACAAGTCGACATTCGAGTCGACATTCGAGTCGATATTCGAGTCAAGAGCCTATGGCGCAACCGTTAACCAGTCCTTGAAGCCCGACGGGTCGTGGCGGCCCAGCGCACCGTGCTCGTAGAGGCCCCAGCCCTCCACCGGTGCGGCGTCGCCGTCGCGGCATAACGCGCGGCCCACGTGGTCGATCACGCCGAAACCGGACCGCGCGACGATCGCCGGGTCGGTCATGTCGTAAGTTAGTCGCTCGATGAACTTTTCGCCCTTCCACATGCCGTGCGACCAGTCCGAGTCGCCGCCGTAGCCGCCGCCGACATGGATGGGAACCGGCAGCTTGGACTCCACGTCGAAGTGAACCGGGGTGCCGTCGGCGGTGGAAGCGTCGATGCCGGCGCCGGTCGGGATGCGGGTGCCGGACCGGTAGTGGATGGTGACGCGCGGCCAGCCGAGTTGCTCGAGGCGGCCGTCCCTCCAGACTCGGGTGCAGTCGTTGAGCGAGCGGAACCCGTTCGGCTCCTCCTGGATGATCAGGACGATGGCGAAGTCCTTGAACGCCATCGGCACGTACAGCCACCACATGCCCTCGAATGGTGGGTCGGCGGGCCGGCCAGCGGGCTCGGGCTCGCCGATCGGCCGTATGCCCCAGGACCGGTCGCGGCTGCCCAGCCAGGTCGCGGGGTCGACGGTGATCTCCTCCCCGTCGACGGCGATGCGTCCGCTCCACGTGCCGAGCTGGGCGAACCGCTGCGCGTCCAGCGTCACCCGGTTGCCGGAACGCAGGACATGCGGCTGTTCCTGGACGACATCGAACAGGCCTTCCCAGGTGAGATCGGCTGCAACGCCCTCGGTTTCGTCGAGGATCAACCGCAGTTTGCGCAGCGGTTCGCTGACCTCGATCCGGTAGCCGTTGACGTTCTGGTTGAGCCGGTCCTGGTCGATGGCGTCGGACAGGTGCACCGCGGTCTGCGTGTCCCCGCGCCTGATGAGTACGAACGCGTCCTTGACCCCGAGGTTGGGGTAGTAGCCGATGCCGCTGATCAAAAAGATGTTGCCGGTGCGGTCGTGGGCGTTGAAGTAGGAGCGATCGTAGAAGTTGCGGTCCGACGAACCCGGCCACGCGATCGGCTGGGGGAGCTGGTGTACCGGGAACTCGTCGAGCGGTCCGAGCATTACTGATCCTCGCTTTGCTGATTTTCTCCGATAAGACGTTCTCCGATAAAACTTTGCATCAATCCGGCGTGGTAGAACAGTGATTCGACATCGTCGGGTTTCTCGGTTTCTCCGAAGTGCACCCGCCGGGCGCCGGTGCGCATGAACACGCAGGCCCACATCACCCCGGAGTAGGCGTAAAACCAGCGCAGGTCGCCCACTTCGACACCTGTGAGCCGTTGGTAGGTGGCGCGAACGTCGTCCTCTCGCATCACGTCGGGCAGGCCCGGCAGCGTCGCAAGACCGGCAAGCTCTTGAAAGACCATGTGCGCGTAGATCATCCATGCGACGTCCAGCTCGCGTGGCCCCAGAGTCACCATTTCCCAGTCCAGCACCGCCACCGGTTGGAAATCGCGGTACAACACGTTGCCCACTCGCGCGTCGCCCCAGAGCAGGACGGGTTCACGTGCGGCCACTTCTTCCGGCCAGTTGTCTTCCAGCCATTCGAAAGTGCGCTCCATCAGCGGTGACCGGCCGATGTCGGGCACCGCGAAGTCGTACCACGACCGCACCCAGTTGAAGTGCCTGCGCAGCGCGGTATCGCCTTTTTGGCCTTCGGACAGGAACCCGAACGTCTTCTCCGCGTTCGGGATTGAATGCAGCTTCGCGAGCACCCCCACGGTGGCGTCCTGCAGCTCGCGCTGCCGCTCGGCGGGCGCATCGGCGAACCAGTTGGCGCCGAAGGTGTAGGGCATGACGTCGGGGGGGACCACCCCGTCGACATAGTCCATGAGAAAAAAGGGTGTTCCCAGGATGTCGCCGGTGGTCTCCAGCCAACGCACCCGGGGCACGGGGACGTCCGTGAGTTCGCCGACCTTACGTATGACTTCGAATTGGTGGTCCAGGCGATAAGTGGGAAAGACTTGGACGTCCTCGGCGCTGGGTGCCACCCGCGCCACAAGTTTCTGCTCGATCGGATGCCCGTCCTGCTGCCAGCGGGCCGTCAAGATGATGGTTTCTGACGACATGCCCGTCGAGTCCACGCCGCTCTCCACGATCACCGCGGGTTTTGCGCCGTCGGGTAGGACGGTCGACAGCCATTGCGACATGACTGCCGGCAGGGTTGTGACGTCGCGGCTGGAGCGCTGGAGTCGGTCGACATTGTCGATCGCCGGGTCGACCGCCGGTTCATTGGGCACAGATGCGTCCATTCTTCGAGACTTCTGCGAGGCAATTACGATACGGTAGGTAGCGTTATGAAAGCAGACCCATCCGCACTTGACAAGGCCCCGGGTGCCGGCCGCCCCCGGGATCCGCGCATCGACTCGGCCATCCTGTCGGCCACCGCGGAACTGCTTGTGCAAATCGGTTATTCAAACCTCAGCCTAGCCGCGGTTGCCGAGCGCGCGGGCACCACCAAATCAGCGCTGTACCGCCGATGGTCGAGCAAGGCAGAACTGGTGCATGAAGCGGCTTTTCCGACCGCGCCCAGCGCGCTCGAGTCTCCGGCCGGCGACATCGCCGCCGATGTCCGGATGATGATCGCGGCCACCCGCGATGTGTTCACCACTCCTGTCGTGCGCGCTGCGTTGCCCGGGCTGGTGGCCGACATGACGGCCGATCCCGATCTGAACGCCAGGGTGATGTCGCGATTCACCGACCTCTTCACCGCGGTGCGGGTGCGACTGCGCGAGGCTGTCGACCGTGGTGAAGCGCATTCCGAGGTGGACCCGGACCGGTTGATCGAGTTGATTGGGGGAGCGACGATGCTTCGCATGCTGCTGCGCCCAGACGAAAAGCTGGATGATGCGTGGGTGGATCAAACCACCGCGATCGTCGTGCACGGGGTGACCGGATGACGGGCCGGCTTGCGGGCCGGGCCGCGATCGTCACCGGTGGTAGCCGCGGCCTGGGCCGGGCGATCGCGCTGGCATTCGCAGCCGACGGTGCCGCGGTGGCCGTCGCCGGACGCACCGAACAGGTGTGGGATGACCGATTGCCGGGAACCATCGGTGAAACGGTCGCCGACATCGAGGCGGCCGGGGGACGCGCGGTGGCGGTCCGCGCAGACCTGACCGATCGAGACGACATCCCACGGTTGCTGGCTTCGGCACGAGAAGCGTTGGGCCCCATTACCATTCTGGTCAACAACGCTGCCTTCACCGCGCCTGGCCGCCCCCCGGCACCCGGTGCAGAGCCGCGCCCCAAGCCCGCCAAGCCGGCGACGGCCGGCAACCGACCTGGGTGGCCGCCCTTCCTCGGCACACCGTTGCACGCATTTCGCCGGCACTTCGACATCGCGGTCTTTGCCGCCTACGAGCTGATGCAAATGGTGTGCCCGGACATGATCGACGCGGGCAGTGGCTCAATCATCAACGTCACCTCGGTCGCGTCCCGGATGCCCGGCGATGGACCGTACCCCGATCGCAGCGGCGGAGTCCTGCCCGGTTATGGCGGATCCAAGGCGGCGCTCGAGCATCTCACCCAGTGCGCGGCGTTCGATCTCGCTGACCACAACATCGCGGTCAACGCGCTGTCGCCTTCAAAACCGATCCTTACGCCGGGCCTGGCGTATTACGCTCGCGAGTTTGTCGACACGGCTCCGGCGGATGAATTCGCCCGGGCCGCAGTGCAGTTGGCGCTGGCGGACCCGAGCGTGGTCACCGGGCGCACGATCGGTCATCGCGAGGTTCTCGACGGCAGCTTCCGGCCGTTCACGCTTGGCTAGCCATTCGGCGGGTCGTCCTCGTCAGGCGGGTCCAGATCTCCACGCAGCAACTCTTCCGGGTGGTGGGCGTGGTTGATCTCCGGCGGGCCGTTGCCGTCGCTCCAGCCGAGTCGCCCGCTGTCGGTGACCATGGTGTGCCATTCCCCCCGGCTCGCCCCGCCGTGGTCGCAACCGCACGCAAAAAACAGCTTGTCCGCGTCAGTCCGGCCACCCGCCGCCCAGTCCGGCGAATGATGCACTTCGCAACGATAGCCGGATTCGAGGCAGTTGGGGCGGGTGCAGCCGCGGTCGCGCGCGTAGCAGATGAGTCTCTGGTCGGCGGTGGCGATCCGCTTTTGGCGGCCCAGATAGAGTGGTCGGCCGGTGTGGCCGTCGAACACCGCCAGGTAGTGGATTGCCTTGGCGCCCATGCGAATAAGATCCCGCATCGGCAGCCTTGAGCCGGCCCCGGTGTTTGCGGCCACGGGCATCGGGACCGACGGGTCGAGGACGGCGTGCGCTGCCCGGTCGAGTTCGGCCAGTGTCGTGGTGGCGATGACGGTGACGGGATGACCGCGGTGCACGCCGAGCTTGCCGGAAGCGATGGCGGTTTCCAGGCCCAGTTTGAGCGCGTCATGGCAGCGTTGGGCGGGTGTGCGCCGGTCGTGCTCCTCGGGCGCATCGGGGTCGTTGTCCGCGCCATCGGGTTGGTGGCGGCCCGGCCGCACGGCCGCTTCGATGGCCTCGAAGTATGCGCGGGCCTCGGGGTCCAGCAGCCCGGACAGCCGGGACATGCCATCGGGTCCCTGCGGGCCCAGGTACAGCCCGCGGCGACGTGCCCGGTCGTCGTCGTTGAAAAGGCCGTCCGGATTGAGGTAGTCAGCGATCCGCTG
>DASZLQ010000173.1:0-14624 GCA_035552295.1 Mycobacterium sp.
ATCCTGGGCCGATTCATCACCGGCGAGGTCGCGGCCGCGGGCACCCGCGACGATTATGACCAGCAGGGCCCGGCAGCGTTTTTCCCGTGCGCCGACGGCTTCGTCTACCTGTACATGACCAGTCGCGCCCACTGGCAGGGCGTCAAGGCGCTCATGGGTCATCCGGAATGGCTCGACGCATTCGACGACGACTGGCTGGAGTTCTCCGTTACTCCGGAAAAGGTCGCTGCGTTTCAGCGGGGATTCGCTGAGTGGGTCCGGGACTTCGCCAAAGAGACCGCAGCAGACCAAGCCCAACGGTTGAGCGTGCCATTGGTCCCGGTCCATAACGCCGGGGATCTGCACCAGTCGCCGCAGTACCGCCATCGTGGTTTCTTCCAGGACGTAGCACACCCTGTCTTGGGCCAAGCGGCATATCCCACGGTGCCGTACGCGCTCAGCGCCTCGCCCGCTGAAATCATCACTGCCGCACCAGTTCTCGGCCAGCACACCGTGGCGATCTTGGATCAACTCGATACCCCGCGGGCCCTGGCGGCGGTGAAGTCGGCGCAACTCAAGCCGCCCAAGAATCCGCGTGGTGGTCCGCTTCAAGGGGTACGCGTCGTCGAACTGACCAAGGTGTGGGCCGGTCCGTATGCCGGCAAACTGCTCGCCCTGCTGGGCGCTGAAGTCATCAAGATCGAAACCGCCGCCAGCCCAGAGGAGATGCGCGCCTACGGTGGCACCGACATCAACCACGCCCCATACTTTTTGAGCATCAACCCCGAGATCCTCAGCGTTGACCTCGACATCAAATCGCCAGATGACGCGGCGCGGCTACACGAGCTCATCGCCCGCAGCGACATCGTCATCAACAACCTTCGCCCGGGCGCGATGGAGCGGCAGGGCCTGGGTTATGAACAGCTCACGGCGATCAAACCGGACATCATCTCGGTGTCGATCAAGATGTGGGGCAACGACGGACCGCTGGGCCATCAAACAGGCTACGCTCCATGCTTCGCCGCGCTGGCCGGCCTCGCGTCGCTGGTCGGCTATCCCGGCGGGCCTCCGCTCGGAACAAGCATGCGCTACGGGGATTCCACCGTCGGCGCGGCCGCCGCATATGCCGCGGTGGTGGCATTACTGCATCGCGAACTCACCGGTGCAGGACAATATATCGACGTGTCCGCCGTGGAAACCCTCTCGTCGATGATCGGAGACTGCCTGCTCGAACAAAGCCTCACCGGAAAGCGCCTCGGGCCCGACGGCAACAACCACCCCGACATGTGCCCGCACGGCTGCTATCCCTGCGCTGATGGATCGTGGGTCACCGTGGCCGTGGCCAACGACGACGAGTGGCACCGGCTGTGCGAGGTGCTGGATGCCACGGCATTGGCCGCTGACCCGCGCTACAGCACGACAAACGAGCGACATCGTCACGCCGAAGCGCTCGACGCCGACCTCGCGCAACTGACCCGGTACCACGATGCCGAACAACTGGCGCACCGTCTGCGCACGGCGGGAGTGCCGGCGAGCAAGAGCGCCACTGCCGGCGACGTGATCGGCGATCAGCGGCTGTGGGACCGCGAGCTGTATTGCTTCGTCAGTGATCACCGCGAAGGCCAACGCCCGGTCCTGGGACCGTCATGGCGGATGGCGCGCGCCCCGGCGCGGATCGCACGTGGTGCACCGGACTTGGGCGAGGACACCGACTACGTTTTACATGAGATACTGCGCGCCGGTTCGCCATCGGAGACGACCAGATCACGGACGACAGGCGGGACATGACGAGGACACTGGAACACACCGCGGCGCTGGTGACCGGCGCCAGCAGCGGTATCGGCGCGGCCACGGCGAAAGCGCTGGCCGCGCAGGGCGCCGCGGTGGCCCTGCTCGCGCGCCGAGCCGACCGGCTGGGTGAGCTGAAAAACGAAATCGAATCCGCCGGTGGCACAGCGCTTGTCGTGCCCGCCGACGTCACCGACGCCGACCAGGTCGCGGCCGCCGTGCAGCGCACCGCCGAAGAGCTGGGACGTCTCGACACCCTGGTGAACAACGCCGGCCTGATGCAATCAGGGCCCGCGGCCGAGGCGCCATTGCGCGACTGGGATGACATGGTCGCGGTCAACGTGCAAGGCGTTCTCTACTCCACCCGCACAGCGCTTCCACACCTGATCCACGCGGCTGCAAACTCATCGCGCGGGGTGGCCGACCTGGTCACCATCAGCTCGACCGGCGGTTGGGTGGCCCGACCTAACACCGCGGTCTACTCGTTGACCAAATTCGGTGTCAACGCCTTCAGTGAGGGCGTCCGCCAGGAGGTACTCGGTAAGCGGGTCCGCGTGGGCGTAGTGAGTCCCGGAACCGTCGACACCGAGATCTTCACCCACCTGGCCGCACCATCGCGTGAGGCGTTCGAAAAGCAAACCGCCGACATGGTCAAGTTGCGGCCAGAAGACGTCGCCGATGCGGTGTTGTACATGGTGACTCGCGACCGCCGCGTGGCGGTCAACCACATGTTGGTTCGCGCGGCCGAACAGACCTGGTGATCTGTAATGCGCCCGGAGAATCAGCGTTGGGTCACCGGTGACCAATTCGGCTTGGCGTTTCCCGCCGACCCCGCAGGCTTGCGCAGCGCCGGTCAGCGCTTCCTCACCGATGCGTTTCGAACTGCAGGCGTACTCGGCCGCGACAACAGCGTCACGTGCATCACGGAATTCCATGAGGTCGCCGACGGCAGCACGGGACGCAAAGTTGCTTTGGCGGTCGAATATGACAAGGCCGCGGCGGGTTTGCACACCAACTTGTTCATCAAGTTCTCCCGCGACCTGGACAACCCGCTCCGTGATAGGGGAAAGACGCAGATGGAGCCGGAAGTGCGGTTCGCCTCGTTGTCACGCGTACCCGGGTTTCCCATCGCGGTACCCCAGGTGCAATTCTGCGACTATCACCGCCGCTCCTGCACCGGAATACTGATCACTGAGCGAATCCGCCACGGCGACAGAGGAATCGAACGCCACTACCACAAGTGCCTCGACTACGAAATGCCCGAACCGTTGGATCACTACCGTGCGCTGCTCACGGCGCTGGCCCGCCTCGCGGGCACCCATCGATCCGGGCGCTTGCCCGCCGGCCTGAACTCGCACTTCCCACTGGACGTACAGGCCGCGCCGGTGGGACACCGAGCCCCGCTTTCCGCAGACAAGCTGGAACGACGGTTGACGCAGCTGGCGGAATTCGTCGCAACCCATCCAGGGCTGTTGCCGGCCAATGTTGGCTCGCCAGAGTTCTTGGCACGCCTGCGCGAAGACGTGCCGCGGATCGCACACCACGAGGACACGGTCGCACGCCAGCTGGCCGCCGATTCCGACTATGTTGCGCTGTGCCATTGGAACGCCAACATCGACAACGCTTGGTTCTGGCGGGACGGCGACGACGTTTTGCGTTGCGGCTTGATGGATTGGGGATGCGTCAGCCAGATGAATATGGGCATGGCCATCTGGGGAGCCATGTCAGGCGCCGAAACCAATCTGTGGAACCGCCATCTCGACGAATTGCTGCACCTGTTCGTCGCAGAAGTCCATTGCTACGGTGGCCCCAATCTCGACCCGGATCGGTTGCGTCGGCATACACTGCTCTACGCCACCGTGATGGGGGTCGCCTGGCTGCTGGACGTACCGGCATTGATGCGCAAGCGGTTTGGCGCTGACTTACCTGGCAGTCGCAGGGATCCGCGCATCAAGGATGACGAGAGTGTACGCGCGCCGCTGCAGATGCTGTCGAACCTGCTGAACCTGTGGGAACGGCACCACCTGGGTGATCTGCTCGATGCAGCCCTGGCTGACAGCGGCCCGCGCCTACCCGAGGGCGACGAAGGGCGATGTGTCGGCTAGCTGATAGGCCGACCGGTTCATCGCCGTTTCGAAGGGGTGTTCCGTCGTACTTGGATGTCTGCTGACCGCATCACTGGGCTATCGGTGCTAGCAGTGACGCGGACTTCGATGGTCTGACCGGTATCGGCGTCGACAAACGAAAGTGGCGGCGGTTCATTCTGTAGATAGGTGTCGCCCCACCGCACCAGCGACATGAACACCGGCAATAGATCCTCCCCGGCCTCGGTCAGTCGGTACTCGTCTCGGGCTCGCCTTCCCGGCTCCTGATAACGGGCGCGAGCAACGACCTGTGCCGACTCAAGCTGCTTGAGCGCTCGCGACACTGCCGGCGCCGACGTGCCGACCCGTTCCACGAAATCCTCGAAGCGTGTTGTTCCGAAGAACAGTTCACGAATCACCTGGAATGCCGTCTTGGTGCTGAGCAGTTCTAGCACCTTCGACATCGAGCATGCATCACCGATCGACCAGTGCTGCCGGTCTTGCAGCCGCTTCTCGAAGTCCATCCACCTGCCCTCTAACTAATGCTTGCATTACTCAGCTATCCGTGCTTGCATCTTACTAACGCTATCGTTAGTCAGCAAGAAGTGAGGCAAAGACATGCCATCGGATCAGTTGTTCCTCATTACCGGAGCCACCGGCAACACTGGCGCACCCACGGTCAAGACCCTGCGCGCAGCACGGCACCGGGTCCGCGCCTTCGTGCACCGCGTTGATCAACGCTCCGAGGAGCTCGCCGCGCTCGGCGCCGAGATCGTCGAAGGCGACCTGCTCGACTTCCACGCGGTCAGCTCGGCGATGTCAGGTGTGAGCGCCGCGTATTTCTGCTACCCCATCGCCCCGGGCATGTTGCTGCCGGCCACCGCCATCTTCGCCCAGGCGGCCGGCGAGGCCGGTGTCGGCGCCGTCGTCAACATGTCTCAGATCTCGGCACGACGCGAAGCTAAAAGCCATGCTGCCCAGCAGCATTGGCTGGCTGAGCGGCTGCTGGATCGCTCGGCATTCATTACCACTCATCTGCGCCCGACGTTCTTTGCAGAGTGGCTCAAATGGCAATGGCATCGCAGCGGCGACGAGGGCCTGCTGCAATTGCCGTTCGGCAACGGTCGTCATGCTCCCATCTCGGGGCGCGATCAGGCCAGCGTGATCGCCGCGGTCCTGCAGAATCCCGCTCCCCACGACCGGCAGGTCTACCCGCTGGTCGGTCCCGAAGAGCTCGACCACTACGGCATCGCCGACAGAATCGCCGACACTCTCGGAATCCCGGTCCGCTACGTGCCGGTTGACATCCCGGCCTTCGCGGCCGCCTTGACCGCCCAAGGCAGGACGGACTTTTTCGTCCAACACATCAGCAGTGTCGCCCAGGACTATCAGGACGGCATCTTCTCCGGTGAAAACAACCTGATTGAGGTCATCAGTGGACGCAAACCGATGACCGTGGCCGACTTCGTCAACGCCAATCGCGCGGCCTTCGAACACGACGGCGCCTTCGCTGTGCATGACCAACTCGTACACAGGTGATTAGGTCAGCGCCTGTCACCCCAGGACGGGCTAGTGGTCAGCACGTCAGCGCCGTCGCCGGTGATGTGCACGGTGTCGCGGCGGAAGACTGCCCCGACGTCCTCCTGCCACACGTAGCCGGTGATCGCCAGCACCATCCCGGCCTCGAGGCGGTCGTGTTCGCCGGCGGTCCAGAGCATCTCGGATACCACCGGTGGGTCGAAACCCAACCCCAGCCCATGCGCAACGGGCATCGGCGGTAACGGCTCGGCGGCCGCTTCATAGGCGGCGAGCAGCTCGCGGGTCGGCGCACCGGGGCGACAGGCAGCAATCATTTTGTCGTACAGCGTCTTTGACCGTTCGAACAGCTTGCGGATCGGTCCGTTGGCGGTGTCGCCGGCCGGCCAAGTCCGGCCCACCTCGGCGACATAACCACCTGCCAGGGCGCCGGCGGCGACTGCGACAAGGTCGCCCGACCGTACCTCGCTTCGGGCACGAGCGCGTCGCCACGGGTGCTCCCGCGAGGTCACCCATGCGGCGTCCTGGGTGGCCGGTGTGCTCACCCCGCCCGCAGCCATCGCCTCCAGCATGGCCCCGGTTAACGTCTGCTCGGACACCCCTGGCCTTAATTCGCTGACGGCTGCGGCGAGTCCGGCTTCGGCGACGCGAAGCGCCTGGCCCATCGCGGCGATTTCGTCGGCCGTCTTGATGCGCCGCGCCGTACGCATGGCCAGCTCAGCGTCGACGATTTCGGCATTGGGAAATGCATCGGGCAGCAATGCGGCGAAAGTGGGTGTGATCGCGTCGGTTCCGATTCGGCGCGCCGCTTCGGCCCCGTCGATCTTCCTCAATACATCGATGAGGGTCATCGGATTCCAGGCCAGCCCGTACAGGTGATCGTGACCGATTTCTTCGGGGACTCCCTCGTCATCGGTGCTGTTGAGGTAGATGTCTCCGGTGACGCGCACCACGACGCACATTGGACCGAACGGGCGCGTTCCGGCTATCCACAGCTGCGGGGCTCCGGTGACGTAACGAATATTGGCCTGCCGGCCGAGAACCAAGATGTCGAGGTTGTGTGCGTCCATTTGGGCCAGCGCCCGCTCCCGGCGTCCGGTTCGCAAAGCCCAGGTGTCGGGCGAAACTTCAGTCGCCATACGGGGAGTAGGGGTAGTCGGTAATCGGCGAGAAGCCGTTTTCGGTGATCACCACGATTTCCTCACTGCGATAGCCGCCGGTCCCGTCCTCCCATACCACGGGTTCCAAGACCAGGACCATGCCGGGCGGAAAGACGAAGTTGTCATCGAACTCCTCACCGAGATCCGTGCCGATCATCGGGGTTTCGGCGGGGTAGGTGCCGATGCCGTGGCCCAGGTAGAAGTGTGGCAGCCACGGCTTGCGGCCGCCATTGGCCGCGATCGCCGCGCGCGCGAGATCTCCCGACGTGGCGCCGGCTTTGGTCACCGCGAGCACGGCGTCCAGGATGGCTCGCCACTGACGGAATTGATCTTGTTGCCGTGGCGTGGGTTGCTCGCCGACCACCCAGGTGCGGCCGAAGTCTGAGCAGTACCCGGCGTAGGTGATGCTGATGTCGGTCCACAGCACGTCGCCGGCAGCCAGTTCACGATCGGTGGGGAGTAGCGGCAGCGCGAGATCGCCATGCGTCGTCCACACTCCGGTTTCCCGTGAACTCGGCATCACCTGCCAGATGGCCTCCAGCATGTTGGTGGTGGCGCCCAGCTCGAAAGCGCGGCGTACCAGTGTGGCTGAAAGATCGATCTGCCGAACGCCCGGTGCCAAGGCCTTCTGCACATCCACAATGGCTTGTTCGGTGATGCGGGACGCCCGGCGCAGACAGGAAAGCTCATCCCGGGTCTTGACCAATTGCGCGGCACCTACCACGATCGCCGCATCCGTCGGCGGGCCCGCCGCGAATAGCTTGGACGCCGCCCGGCGCATTGCGCCGGTCAGTTCGTCGACCGCGATGTTCGCTCCGGCGGGGATCAAACCGGCTAATTCAGCGGCGAAATGCTCTACACCCTGGTCGAATTCGAGATAGGCGGGGCCGTGAAGGTGGTCGTCGGGCACCGGTGACTCTGCGGACGCGCCGCTGCGGAACGGCATGAACAGATGCGGATATTCGTCATCGGCCAGCACCACCGCCACCGGGCGTTCCACATGCGAGAGGCCCGCATCCAAAAGCGGCCAGCTAACACCGGTGGCATACGTGACGTAGCCGTTCAGCAAGAGGATCAGTGCGTCGACGCTATGGCCGGCCATCGCGGACCGCAGCCGCGTGCCGGTCTCTGCACGCATGCGAGCCCAGTCCGGCTCGTCCGGAATGTCGATGACCGAGCCGCGGGCGGCGAGGGAGTTCGTCATCGGTCAATACGATACCCAGACCGGACCGCCACGGAATAAGGTAAAGCGCGTGAATCCGCTGCAGCGGGTGGCGCGAAGCCCGACGGCGTACCGCTGGCTGATCTTGCGAGGGAGAGCGGTCGCCCAAGCCCTCGAATCCCTACTCCGGTTCGCCACAAGTGGGCGACTTGGTGTTCTGGACCTTGCCGGCCTGCCCAACGTGCGGGTCACTACCTCAGGCCGCAAAACAGGTCTTGCCCGGACGGCGACGGTGCAGTACGTGCCCGACGGGGATGGGCTGGTGCTGGTTGGCTCCAACTGGGGTCGGGAGCGCCACCCGTCATGGTCGGCGAATCTCAAAGCGACAGAACGCGTCATCGTTCGCAGACGCGGCCATCGTTTCGTCGCGAAGGTGCGGTTGCTTACTGGAGTGGAACGCGACAAGGCGTGGACCACGGTCGTCTCGCACTGGCCGAACTATCAGATCGCCCAAGATCGCGCCGAAGGACGTCAGTTCAGACTGTTTCTTCTCACGCCCACTACGTGATGTTCGTCGCGAACGGCGCAACGGGCCTGCTCAGGGGGCCGTCGAGTCGCTAGCCAGCTGGCGACCGCCGCGCCACAGCAGCAGACCGGGTTGCACGCCGAGCGCGATCGAGATCATCGACACCACTGTCACCGTGATGGCGGCGATGGTGCTGGGCGTTGACCAGCTGCGTGACGCCGACGAGGCCGAGCGAGCCGGGGACCGGCAGCCAGAACCCGGGGAGCAGCAGCGCTGCCGCCGCCGGGGCGTGAGGCCGCTGCGACATCGCCGCCGCGCACAACGTCAGCGTGAGTCCGCCGCCGAATCCGCTTGCGTAACTACCGAACAAGGCATTTACGGAGACTTGGCCGGCGTAAGTGACCAGCAGGGTCAGCACCAGCCAGGGCAGGAAATCCGTCGATAGTTCCCAGGCGCCATGCGATCGAAGTACACAGTGGGACTCCGGAGGTTGGTCTCCTAAATATCGGCGACGACGGCCTCACCACATTTTGCAGGTAAATTCCTTCCGGGAACTGGTTCAGCTTGACGTGATGCGGTGAGAAGCCGTTATCTTCGAGGTTGCCAAGCCGCGTGGATACGACCTATCGACTGACGGTTGGTTGGGTGTGCGTACTGATGATGTGGCTGAGCAGGTCCCGTATTGCGCCTGCGGGCGGGGTGCGCCCGCCGATCCAGATGGCTTGAAGCTGGCGGCGCAGGTTCAACTCGGGGACAGTGATGGCGCGTAGCCGACCGACCGCCAGATCGTCGGCGACTGCTAGTCGGCTCATCACCGCTGGTCCCGCGCCGGCGAGGACTGCGGCGCGCACAGCCGCAGCCGATGACAGTTCGAGCACGGGGGATGGCTGGTGCATTTCGTCGCCCACGGCCTGATGCAGTGCCGTGGTGAGCGAATCGCGTGTTCCCGAGCCAACTTCGCGTGTGACCAGGGGTGTTTGGGCGAGTTCGAAGGCACTCACGACGCGTGACCGTCGAGCCCACTTGTGATCCGGGGGCACGATGACCACCAGTTCATCGTGTGCCACGACACGGCTGCGCAGGCCCCGAGGTGTGCCGGGGCTTTCGATGAATCCCATATCGGCGGTGCCGTCGCGAACCGCAGCGATTGCATGCTCGCTGTTGGTGGCGGTCAAAATCACGTTAGGGGCGGTGACCCCGCGCCGGGCGGCGGCGACCTGTAGGGATACCAGCCAGCGGGGCATGAGCTGTTCGGCAATCGTCTGGCTGGCCGCCACCTTGATTTGCTGACGCCTTTCCGTCCGCAGTGAGCCCAGGCCGGCGTCGACGTGACAGGCGACATCGAGCAAGCGGGCTGCCCACTCGGCGGCGGCGACGCCCCCCGGCGTGAGTTGTGAGCCGCGGGCCGTCCGCACGGCCAGCTGCACCCCGGTCTGGGCCTCCATCGATGCCAGCCGCGCCGACACGGCCTGTTGGGTCAACCCGATTTCGCGGCCGGCGGCGCCGAGGCTGCCCGTCTTGGCGATCGCCAGTAAGACTTCGAACGAGGCGAGTTCGGGCATGCGCGAGCTGAGCAACATGATTGATGTAATCACAAACCGGGTTTGTGCGGCGATGAAAGTGACGTGCGTAGTCAACCGGTCTCCTCCGCGGGGAGCGGGCGGAGTTCGGGAGCACGTGGCGCGCGATGATCGCCGTCTCGCTGAGCGCATGCAGGCTAGCCACGTTTTCTGACCTGGCCGGTGTGGTAGCCCATTCAGGGCCCCGTAGTTGCGGCGCGGTGTCGTCGGCGGTGTGTGAGGCGTGGTGTAGATCTGTACGTGACGTGCGCTGGTATTGGGTCGATCCGCCCCTGGCGCAGGGTTCCTCCTTCGGGTGCCACCAAAGCACCCGGCGGCGGGGTGATCGTTACCGACGCTGTCACGGCCGCCAAAAATGATGTGCTGCAGTGATTGTGATCCGCGTGGTGACGCTCTCTTTATCTGACGGTGCGCCGCACCCCGCTGAAGCTTTGACGGGCCTGGGGGTTCCCGAGCTATCTTCAGCGACACGCCATAACCGCTGGCACGCATCAAAACCCTGCCAGGTATCTACTGATATCTGTTGGCCCGTGGCAGCGTCAGTCCGAATTATCGATGACTCGTCGAAGGACGGGCACAACGAGATTTTGTGAGTTCACAACATCGGGGCCTCTACTAAAGGGCCCTCGGGCCGCGAACTATCAAAGGCATGACCCGCCCACCCAACAAGGGACAAGGAACGAAGACGTCGTCCGTCTCGGTCGTCTGGCTACTGGCTTGGTCGCCCCGGCCGTGGCCACCCTGTACCGCAATCTGACCGCCGGATCTCCGTCGCCGGGCAGAACCGCCGGTGATCTGCGCGGTCCAAGTCGGCAACCGTCGCGAAGGAGAACTACCAAATGACCACAACACGTCCCGCCAGGACTCGCAGCGAGGGCCAGTGGGCGCTGGGAGAACGTGAGCCGCTTAATGACAGCGAGCGGATCAAGCATGACGAGGCACCGCTCAATGTGCGGACCCGCATCGAAAACGTCTACGCCAAACAGGGTTTCGACAGCATCGACAAGTCGGATCTACGTGGCCGTTTCCGCTGGATGGGTCTTTACACCCAGCGTGAGCAGGGCTACGACGGCACTTGGACCGGCGACGAAAACATCGACACCATCGAGGCTAAATACTTCATGATGCGGGTGCGCTCCGACGGCAAGGCGATGTCGGCCGCTACGCTGCGCACGCTCGGTCAGATCTCGAGCGAGTTCGCCCGTGACACCGCCGATATCGGCAATCGGGAGAATGTGCAATTCCATTGGATCCAAATCGAGAACGTCCCCGAGATCTGGCGGCGGCTGGAAGCGGTGGGCTTGCACACCACCGAGTCCTGCGGTGACTGCCCACGCGGCATCCACGGTTCGCCGCTGGCCGGCGAATCGCCCGACGAGGTGCTCGACCCCTCACCGGCGATCGACGAGATTTTGCGCCGCTTTTTGAACAATCCCGAATACGCGAACTTGCCCCGCAAGTACAAGACCGCGATCTCGGGCCTGCAGGACGTCTCCCACGAGACCCACGATGTCGCGTTCATCGGCGTGAACCATCCCGAGCACGGGCCCGGCCTGGATCTATGGGTCGGTGGCGGGCTGTCGACCAACCCGATGCTGGCCCAGCGGGTCGGCGCGTGGGTGCCGCTGGACGAGGTCCCCGATGTGTGGGAGGGCGTGACCTCGCTGTTTCGCGACTACGGCTACCGGCGGCTGCGTTCCAAGGCCCGGCTGAAATTCCTGATCAGGGACTGGGGTATTGAAAAATTCAGGGAAATTCTCGAACAGGAGTACCTCAAGCGGCCGCTGATCGACGGCCCGCCACCGCCGCCGGTGATCCACCCGATTGACCACGTCGGCGTGCAGCGACAGAAGAACGGGCGCAACGCAATTGGCATTTCCCCGATCGCCGGACGGGTGTCGGGCACGATCTTATCCGCGGTCGCCGACCTGATGGAGCGGGCGGGATCGGACCGGGCGCGGTTCACCCCGTACCAGAAGCTGGTCATTTTGGACGTGCCCGACGAGAACCTCGATGACATGGTGGCGTGCCTGGACGCGCTGGGTTTGCCGTCCCGGCCGTCGCACTGGCGGAAGAACCTGATGGCGTGCAGCGGCATCGAGTTCTGCAAGCTGTCGTTCGCCGAGACGCGCGTGCGCGCCCAGACCCTGGTGCCCGAACTGGAACGCCGCCTCGACGACATCAACGCTCAGCTCGATGTGCCAATCACGGTCTACATCAACGGCTGCCCGAACTCGTGCGCCCGCATCCAGATCGCCGACATTGGCTTCAAGGGCCAGATGGTCGACGACGGTCACGGCGGATCGGTCGAAGGCTTCCAGGTGCACCTGGGCGGCAGCCTAGGCGCTGAGAGCGGGTTCGGGCTCAAGCTGCGCCAGCACAAGGTGCTCAGCCATGAGCTAGGCGACTACATCGACCGGGTGGTGCGCAACTTTGTGAACCACCGCCATGAGGGCGAGCGGTTTGCCACTTGGGCCATACGAGCCGACGAGGAGCAGCTGCGGTGAGCGATCAGGCGCAAGGCTTCACTGAGGCACAGATACGGGAGATGGCGACGCGCGGCGCTGCCCTGGATGGCACCCGTCCCTCCGACCGGTGGCGCCTGACCGAGGAAGCCTTCGGCGACAACTACCGTCCCGCCGAGTACGCCGACTGGCCTAGCGGGCGCTGGCAGAGGCTGGCCAAGATCGAATGCGGGTTGCAGGCCTCGTGACCACGCTGGTGTTGACCGCGCATGGCAGTGCCGATCCGCGATCGGCCGCCAATACACGCGCTGTAGCCGGCGTGCTTTCCCGCCTGCGGCCGGGCCTTGACGTGCGCGTCGCCTTCTTGGAACAGAATGCGCCTACCCTGGGTGACGTGCTCGCCGGGTTGTCAGGCACCCGCGAGGCGGTGGTGACTCCGCTGCTGCTGGCCGACGCCTACCACGCGCGTATGGACATCCCCGGGCAGATCGCCCGCTCCGGCGCCGCGCGGATCGGAATCGAAGTGCGACAGGCCGATGCGCTCGGTGAAGACGATCGGCTGGTGTCGGTGCTGCGAGATCGGCTGGCCGGGCTGGGGGTTTCCCGGCTCGATAACGCGCTCGGCGTGCTCGTGGTCGCGATCGGCTCCTCGGATGCCGCGGCGAATGCACGCACTGCTGCAGTGGCGGCGAAGTTGGCGGCGGGAACCCGGTGGGCTGGGGCGACGACCGCGTTCGCTACCAGACCAGAGCCTTCGGTGGCTGAGGCCGCCAGTCAGTTACGGCGCCGCGGTGCCCGCCGGCTGGTCATCGCGCCGTGGTTCCTGGCGCCCGGACGACTCACCGACCGGGTGTGGGCGTACGCGCGAGACGCGGGCATCCCGATGGCGCCGCCGCTGGGCGCACATCGGCTGGTGGCCGCGACGGTGCTGGAGCGCTTCGATCAAGCAGTAGCCAACCGCATGGTGGCTTGAGTTCTACATCCAACCGAAAGGATCCACCATGACCTCCGCATCCACGCAGTCCATCGCCGGCATCGTCCTCCCCGACACCCCGCTCGTGCGTGAACTTACCGAGTACATCCGCGACACCGAAGACGAGCTTCTGTTCAACCACTCCCGCCGGGTGTTCCTTTTCGGCGCACTGCAAGGTCATCGGCGTGGTCTGCGGCCCGACCCCGAATTGCTGTATGCCGGCGCGATGTTCCACGACATCGGGCTCACAGCGGACTACCGGACGTCGAGGCTTCGGTTCGAGGTCGACGGCGCCAACGCGGCACGGGACTTCCTGCTGGAGCGTGGCGTTGACGAGGCCGCCGCGCGTAAGGTGTGGCTTTCTATCGCGCTGCATACGACGCCCGGTGTGCCGGAGTTCCTGGAACCCGAAATCGCCCTTGTCACAGCAGGTGTGGAGACTGACGTGCTGGGCATCGGTCGTGACAATCTGTCCGCCAAGGCAATTCAGGCGGTCACCGCTGCGCATCCTCGACCCGATTTCAAGGACCGGATCCTGCGGGCGTTCACCGACGGTATGAAGCACCGGCCGCGTAGCACCTTCGGGACCGTCAATGCCGATGTGCTACAGCACTTCGACGATTCGTTCGTCCGCGATGACTTCGTCGAGATCATCCTCACCAGCAGCTGGCCGGAGTAGGAGCACGACGATGGCCACAGTGGTTTCCGCCGACAAAACCGTGATCGGCTACGAATCCGTCGGTGCCGGGCCAACCCTGCTGCTGGTGCACGGCAGCACGGGCACCCGTGCCCGCTGGTCTTCGATGCGGGCGCCTCCCTTGCTCGCGCTTAATCCAGCCGACATTTAATCAAGCCCGAAGGGAATAGTGGTATGAGCAGCACAAATGACAATCCAATCCAGACGACTGATTCCGGTATCCCGGTCGAGAGCGACCAGTATTCGCTGACCGTGGGCGCGGGCGGCCCGATTTTGCTTCAGGACAGTTACCTGATCGAGCAGATGGCCAACTTCAACCGGGAACGGATCGCAGAGCGGCAGCCGCACGCCAAGGGCAGCGGCGCGTTTGGCCGGTTCGAGGTCACCAACGATGTCAGCGCGTTCACCAAGGCGGCGCTGTTCCAGCCGGGGAGCACCACCCGGCTGGTGTCCAGGTTCTCCACGGTGGCGGGGGAACGAGGCAGCCCCGACATGTGGCGGGACCTGCGCGGGTTCTCGCTGAAGTTCTATACCAGCGAGGGCAACTACGACATGGTCGGCAACGACACGCCGGTCTTCTTCGTCAAGGACCCGATGCACTTCCAGAACTTCATCCGGTCGCAGAAGCGGCTGGCCAAGAACAACCTGCGCAGCAACGATATGCAGTGGGACTT
>DASZLQ010000174.1:0-13385 GCA_035552295.1 Mycobacterium sp.
GATCGGCATCAAGGTGTTCTTGTCCGACGACGCCAAGGAAGGCCCGAAGGCGTTCGCCGAGAAGCGCAAGCCCAACTTCCAGAACCGCTGACTTGCCCGGCGCTTTGCGCCCCTCCTTTGCGCCGAACGTGAACTCACGGCGGGTTTTCGGTCCATTTTCCGCCCTCAGATCACGCTCGGCGCGGCTGTCGGTACCCCGAGACACACTGCCGGCGTGGAAGAACCGTTCATCGGCAGCGAAGCACTTGTAGCCGGTGCACTGACGCGGCACCGGCTACGAAGCCGATTCGTCGCGATCCACCCGGACGTGTACGTCCCACACGATATGGACCTCACCGCCGCGACGCGCGCCCACGCCGCCTGGCTGTGGTCACGCCGGCGGGGGGTCGTCGCGGGCAAGTCTGCATCGGCGCTGCACAGCGCAAAGTGGGTCGAGCACCGGGGCCCGGCCCAGTTGGTGTACGAACACCGTCGTCCACCGGCCGGAATTCGCACCTGGTCGGATCGGCTTTCGCCGGACGAGATACAGCTGATCGGCGGCATACCAGCCACCACCCCGGCGCGGACCGCTTTCGACCTTGCGTGCCGAAACCCCACCGGCAAGGCGGTCGCAGCCATCGACGCGCTGGCCCGCGCAACCAGGCTGAAGGTCGAGGAGGCCCAACTAGTCGCCGAACGCTATAAAGGACATCGCAACATCAGGCGGGCGAGACGCGCACTGACGCTGGTCGACGCCGGCGCGGAGTCGCCCCGCGAGACCTGGCTGCGACTCCTGCTCATCGAAGCCGGCTATCCCCGTCCGCAGACTCAGATTCGCGTCGACGGCGAATACGGAGAACTCGTCGCGATCCTCGATATGGGTTGGGAGGACGTCAAAGTCGCGCTGGAGTATGAGGGCGACCACCATCGGACCGATCGCCGGCAATTCAACAAGGACATCGCGCGACTCGAGACACTGATCGAGTTGGGCTGGATCGTCGTCCGGGTCACGGCGGAGGATGTGCCGGGCGGCATCCTGCGACGGGTGTCAGCCGCCTGGGCTCGCCGAGCGTGAACTCACGGCCACTTTTCGGCCGATTTTTCGCCCTGAGTTCACGCTCGCCGCAAAGGCGCGCACTCAGCCCAGCGGCGCGCTCGGGGTGAACGCCACCGGCATTTTCTCGAGGCCAGAGACGAAGTTCGCCGGCCGCAGGGGCAGCTCGGCATCCGACGCCAGTCGCATATCCGGAAGCCGCTGCAGCAGGCGGGTCTGCATGATCGACAGCTCCAAACGGGCGAGCTGGTTGCCGAGGCAGAAGTGCGTTCCGAAGCCAAAAGCGAGGTGGTTGTTCGGGTAGCGCTCGATGTTGAAGCTCTCAGGCTCCTCGAAGACCTTCTCGTCGAAGTTCGCCGACTCGAACAGCAGGATCATCTTTTCGCCCTGGTGCAGAGGGGTCCCGTGGAATTCGGTGTCGGCGGTGATCGTGCGGGCCATGTTCTTCACCGGCGCGGTCCAGCGGAGCATCTCTTCGATCGCGTTGGGCAGCATGCCCAGGTCACCCGCCAGACGTCGGTGCTGATCGGGGTGCAGCAGCAGCTGCCTCGTTCCGCCGGACAGCGTGTGACGCGTGGTCTCGTCGCCGCCGATCAGCAGCAGCAGGACCTCGGTCACGATCTGGTGATCCTCCAGGCGCGACCCTTCCACCTCCGCATGCACGAGGACGCTGACCAGATCGTCGGTCGGTTCAGACTTGCGGGCCCCAATCATGCCGATCATGTATTCGGTGTAGGCGGCGAAGGCGTCCATGCTGACCTGGAAATCCTCTTGCGCAGCGGTGCTGCTCAAAAAACTGACCAGATCGTCGGACCACTTGAGGAACATCTTGCGTTCCTCCGGACGCACACCGAGCATGTCGCCGATGACCGCCATCGGCAGGGGTGCGGCGAGGTCCCAGACGAAGTCGCACTCACCGCGCTCGCACACCGCGTCGATCAACGTGTCGCACAGCTCGGCGATCTTCGCCTCCAAATCTTTCACGCGCTTGCGGGTGAAACCGGAGTTGACCAGCTTGCGGCGCAACAGATGTTGCGGATCGTCCATCTCGATCATCATCTCGACCCCGTCTTGGTCGGGTCGGATGCCGCCGGCATTCGAGAACAACTCGGGATTACGCTCGGCCTCGATCACGGCCTGATAGGTCGACGCGGCGGCCAACCCGTTGCGGTCCCGGAACACCGGCTCGTTCTCGCGCATCCATCGGTAGACGGCCCGGGAGTCACCCGCATAAAAAGCGCCGTCGGTCAGATCGACATCCGGCCTGGTCTCTAATTTGGTCGAGGTCATGACATCTCCTGAGCATCGCCGAATGACATTTGCACGTTCTCAACAGAGCTGGACAACATCGCGCGTTTCGGAAGGCCCAGCGACGCCAGCTCTTTCGCGTAGGGGTGATCACCCAACCAGATGCGCACTCCGCCAAATCGAGTGCGCACACCGTTCAGCGTGTGTTCGAAAGCTGTCTCGCGGGTTACACCGTCGCGGTGCGAGTAGGTGCGCTGCGCCTGCTGGCGCGGCGTCAAACTGAAAGGCAGGCCGCGGCGAAATTCCATGCCGGCCACCAGTTGCCCGTCGACGGTGACATCGAAGCCGAACCGACGGCCCTCTCGAACGGTGAAGTCCGCCATGACTTTTGGATAGCCCCAAATCTTGGTTCCCGCTTCCAATGTGAACGCCTGGTCAACGGGCAGGTGATGGATGAAGGCGCCGGCCGACTGCAGGGCGCGTGGCCCGCTCGCCTTCGACCCGGGCGGGTTGACCATCACACTGGTCCCGAATTCGTAGTACTGGCCCAGGTCGCCGTCGATGTAGTGCATCAACATCAGGACCACGATCGCGCGCCCGGGCAGGTAACGGCAGACCTGCAAGCCGCTGTAGTCGATCATCTGCTGCGCGGCGTCGGCATCTACAGAGAACATCGCCATGTGCTGGTTTGCCTTGCGGATCTTCACCGGCATCGTGAGTACCGTGCCCGCGATGGTGTGCTGCGAGGCTGTCATCGGGCCAATCTAGAACGCGTTCTATTCGTTCGGCAATACCCGGCTAGACCAAGGCGGCCAGCTCGCGTACCTGCTCCGGGGTGCGACCAGACACCACCATCATGGTGACTCCCGAGGACTCCCACGCCGCGATCTGCTTACGAACGTAGTCAATATCCCCGACGATCATGGCGTCGTCGACGAGTTCGTCCGGGATGATCTCGGCGGCCTTGTCCTTCTGGTTGCTGCGGAATAGCTTGGTGACCTCCGCGACCACCTCCGCGTAGCCCATCCGGCGGTAGACATCGGCATGGAAGTTGGTGTCCTCAGCGCCCATGCCGCCCATGTAGAGGGCCAGATGGGGCTTGATCGCGGCGTGCGCCGCCGCCCGGTCTTCGGTGATCACCACCTGCGCGGTCGCGCAGACCTCGAAGTCCTCGCGGCTGCGGCGGGCGCCTGGCCGCGCGAACCCCTCGTCGAGCCATTCGTTGTACGTGTCGGCCATGCGCGGCGTGTAGAAGATGGGCAGCCAACCGTCGCAGATCTCGGCGGCCAGTGCGACGTTCTTCGGTCCCTCGGCGCCCAGCATGATCGGGATGTCGGCGCGCAGCGGGTGGGTGATGGGCTTGAGCGGCTTACCCAGGCCGGTCGTGCGCTCCCCGGTCAGCGGTAGCGGGTAATGGGGGCCGTCGCTGGTCACCGGCTTTTCCCGGGCCCATACCTGCCGAATGATGTCGATGTATTCGCGGGTGCGGGCCAGCGGCTTGGGAAACGGCTGGCCGTACCAGCCCTCCACCACCTGGGGTCCGGACACTCCGAGGCCGAGAATGTGCCGGCCGCCGCTGAGGTGGTCGAGCGTCAGCGCGGCCATCGCGCAGCCGGTCGGGGTACGCGCGGACAGTTGGACCACCGACGTGCCCAAACGCACCCGATTCGTCGACGAGCCCCACCACGCCAGCGGTGTGTACGCGTCGGATCCCCACGCCTCGGCGGTGAACACAGCGTCGAATCCGGCGGCCTCCGCCGCGGCGACGAGTTCCGCGGAGTTCTCCGGCGGCTGAGCGCCCCAATACCCCAGCTGCAACCCCAGCTTCATAGTCTCCGCCCTTCCGCGCCGTCCCGATCCAACAAAAATTTGAAACGATTCTTAGAACCTGTTCTACTCGAAGGCGTGACAGCCAGTTCGAGCAGCCCGACCCTGATCGATCACCCTGAGCCACCACTCTCCGCGCCACTGACGTTGTCCTTCGACTACACCCGTTCGGTCGGCCCCACGCTGAGCAAGTTCTTCAGCGCGCTGCGTGAGCGCCGCATCCTCGGGGTGCGCGGATCGGATGGCCGGGTACATGTGCCGCCGGCGGAATATGACCCGGTTACCTATGAGCCGCTGGGCGAGATGGTACCGGTGTCGGCCGTCGGCACCGTTGTCTCCTGGACTTGGCAGGCCGACCCGCTGGAAGGCCAGCCGCTGGACCGGCCGTTCGCCTGGGCACTGATCAAGCTCGACGGCGCCGACACCCCGCTGATACACGTGGTAGATGCCGGCGAACCCGCGACGATCCGCACCGGCGCAAGGGTGCACGTGCGTTGGGCCGACGAGCCGGTGGGCGCCATCACCGACATCGCGTACTTCGCCCTCGGCGGGGAGGCCGAACCCGTGCCGGAGCCACCCGAAGGTGACCGGGAACCGGTCACCGTGATCGTCACGCCCATCGAGCTGACGATCCAGCACACCGCCTCGCACGAGGAGAGTGCGTACCTGCGTGCCATCGCCGAGGGCAAACTGCTGGGGGCGAAGACCGGCGAGAACGGCAAGGTCTACTTCCCGCCGCACGGCGCCGACCCCGCCACCGGCCAGCCGACCACCGAGTTCGTCGAGCTGCCCGACAGGGGCACGGTGACGACGTTTGCGATCATCAACATCCCGTTCAAGGGTCAGCGCATCAAGCCGCCCTACGTGGCCGCCTATGTGTTGCTCGACGGTGCCGACATCCCATTCCTCCATCTGGTCGCCGACATCGACGCGCACGAGGTCCGGATGGGAATGCGGGTCGAGGCGGTGTGGAAACCTCGCGATGAGTGGGGTTTCGGCATCGACAACATCGAGTACTTCCGGCCTACCGGGGAACCCGACGCCGACTACGACACCTACAAGCACCACCTGTAAAGGGCCTACCTGCAATGAGCGCTCGCAACGTTGCGGTCGTCGGCTTTGCCCACGCCCCGCATGTCCGCCGCACCGACGCCACCACCAACGGCGTCGAGATGCTGATGCCGTGCTTCGCCCAGCTCTACGAGGACGTAGGCATCACCAAGGCCGACATCGGCTTCTGGTGTTCGGGCTCTTCGGACTACCTTGCCGGACGCGCGTTTTCGTTCATCTCGGCGATCGACTCAATTGGTGCCGTTCCGCCGATCAACGAATCACACGTCGAGATGGATGCGGCCTGGGCACTTTACGAGGCCTACATCAAAATCTTGACCGGTGAGGTCGACACCGCGCTGGTGTATGGCTTCGGCAAGTCCTCGGCCGGAATCCTGCGTCGTGTTTTGTCGCGGCAGACCGATCCCTACACGGTCGCTCCGCTGTGGCCGGACTCGGTGTCGATCGCAGGACTACAGGCCCGCATGGGACTCGACAACGGCAAGTGGAATTCCGAGCACATGGCGCGCGTTGCACTCGATTCCTTCGCGCAAGCCAACCGGGTGGACTCCGTCGAGCCGGCGATCGGCATCGACGAATTGCTCGACCGGCCGTTCTTCGCTGACCCGCTACGTCGTCACGACATCGCGCCAATCACCGATGGCGCCGCCGCGATCGTGCTCGCGGCCGATGACCGCGCCCGCGAACTACGCGAAAACCCGGCCTGGATCACCGGAATCGAACATCGCATCGAGTCTCCGGTGTTGGGTGCACGCGACCTCACCGAGTCGGCGTCGACCACGGCCGCGACCAAGGCGGCCACCGGCGGAAACATCCGTAACCTCGATGTGGCCGAGATTCATGCACCCTTCACCCACCAGCACCTGATCATCGCGGAAGCGATCCGGATTCCGGGCACGACGAAGATCAATCCGTCCGGCGGCGCGCTATCGGCCAACCCGATGTTCGTCGCCGGTCTTGAGCGCATCGGATTTGCGGCCCAACATATCTGGAGCGGGTCGGCTCAGCGGGTGCTGGCGCATGCCACCAGCGGGCCGGCTCTGCAGCAGAACCTGGTCGCGGTCATGGAAGGGAAGAACTGATGGCCGGTGCAGGAGCAGTCCTCGCCGCGGTGCTGGGTACCGGGCAGACCAAGTATGTCGCCAAGCGACAAGACGTTTCGATGAACGGCCTGGTGCGCGAGGCCATCGACCGGGCGCTGGCCGACTCCGGTTCCACCTTCGATGACATCGACGCCATCGTGGTCGGCAAGGCGCCCGACTTCTTCGAAGGCGTGATGATGCCGGAGCTGTTCATGGCCGACGCCATGGGAGCCACCGGCAAGCCGCTGATCCGGGTGCACACCGCGGGTTCGGTCGGCGGATCCACCGCGGTGGTGGCCGCCAGCCTGGTCCAGTCGGGGAAGTTCCGGCGCGTGCTGGCGATGGCCTGGGAAAAGCAGTCGGAATCAAATGCCATGTGGGCGTTGTCTATTCCGATCCCGTTCATCAAGCCCGTCGGTGCTGGCGCGGGCGGGTATTTCGCGCCCCACGTGCGGGCCTACATCCGCCGCTCGGGTGCCCCGACGAACATCGGCGCCATGGTTGCGGTCAAGGACCGCCTCAACGGCAGCAAGAACCCGCTGGCGCATCTGCACCAACCCGACATCACCCTTGAGAAGGTGATGGAGTCGCCGATGCTGTGGGACCCGATCCGTTACGACGAGACCTGCCCATCCTCCGATGGCGCCTGCGCCGTGGTGATCGGCGACGAGAAGATCGCCGAAGCTCGGCTGTCGCAAGGACATCCGGTGGCGTGGATCCATGCCACCGCGCTGCGCACCGAGCCGCTGGCGTTCTCTGGACGCGACCAAGTCAGCCCGCAGGCCGGGCGCGACGCGGCCGCCGCATTGTGGAAAGCGGCCGGGATCAGCAGTCCCATCGACGAGATCGACACGGCCGAGATCTACGTGCCGTTCTCGTGGTTCGAGCCGATGTGGTTGGAGAACCTGGGCTTCGCACCCGAGGGCGAGGGCTGGAAACTGACCGAAGCCGGCGAGACCAGGATCGGCGGGCGGCTCCCGGTGAACCCATCCGGCGGTGTGTTGTCGTCGAACCCGATCGGCGCCTCGGGCCTGATTCGCTTCGCCGAGTCGGCGATCCAAGTGATGGGCAAGGGTGGCGATCACCAGGTGCCGGGCGCCCGAAAAGCGTTGGGGCATGCCTACGGCGGCGGCTCGCAGTACTACTCCATGTGGGTGGTCGGCGCCGACAAGCCCGAAAAGGTGGATGCATGACCGACATTCGAGAGAAGACCAACCACCCCGCACACGAAGCCGGCCGCCGCTCCCGCGAGGCGGTCATGGCCAGAGACAAAGAAGCGTGGCTGGCGGTGTTCGCCGACGACGCCGTCGTCGAGGACCCCATCGGTCCGTCGGCCTTCGACCCGGAGGGCAAGGGGCACCGGGGCCGCGACGCGATCTCGGCCTTCTGGGACCTGGCCATCGCCAACACCAGCAAGATCGAGTTCTTCTTCCGCGACACCTACCAATGCGGCAACGAGGAAGCCAACGTCGGGCACATCCTCATCACGACCGGCGACCACCAGGTCACCGCGGAAGGCGTGTTCACCTACAAGGCCAACGACGACGGCAAGCTGGTGGCCCTGCGCGCGTATTGGGAGATGGATCGCGCCGCCGCAACCACCCGAAAGATCTAGATCCGCCGGGCTAGATCGGCTCCAGTCCGGTCATATGCCGCTGAGCCAGGTCGCGATAGGCCTGCGGGTTGAGGTTGACCCACATTTCCGCGCCGGTTCCGGCGATCGGTCCCTTCACCTGGGCCGGTGCTCCGACGGCCAGCATCCCGGCCGGAATCTGGGTGCCCGCCAGCACCAACGACCCGGCCGCGATCAAGCTGCGCGCGCCGATCACAGCGCCGTCGAGGACGGTAGCGTGGTTGGCGATCAGCGCCTCAGAACCGACGTGAGCCCCGTGAATGACGCACATATGCGCCACCGTCGCTCCCGGGCCGATGTCGACCGGGATGCCTGGTGGCGCGTGCAACACCGATCCGTCCTGCACGTTGGCGCCCTCCCGCACCACGATGGGCCCGTAATCGCCGCGCAGCACGGCGTTGAACCAGACCGACGCCCCCGCCTCGACGGTGACGTCGCCGATCAGGGTGGCTGTCGGGGCCACGAACGCGGTGGGATCGATCCGGGGCGAGCGACCCTCGAAAGAAAACAGCGGCATCGTTTACATATACCGCAGTGTGAATATCCCGTGGCCAGACCCGCCATCGTTGCGCATGCCAACCGGAAAACTGTAACGTGTTCTAGTTAGAGGGCCAATGAGCTGGAGGTGACTGGTGACTACCGACACCAAAGCGGTCGGCATCCGGGAAATCGATCCCGGCGCCTTGCCGACCAGGTACGCCCGGGGCTGGCACTGCCTGGGCGTTGCCCAGGACTTCCTGGACGGGAAACCACACGCGGTGCAGGCGTTCGGCACCAAGCTGGTGGTTTTCGCGGACTCACACGGTGACCTGAAGGTTCTCGACGGCTACTGCCGGCACATGGGCGGCGACCTGTCGGAGGGCACCATCAAGGGCGACGAGGTGGCCTGCCCGTTCCACGATTGGCGCTGGGGCGGCGATGGCCGCTGCAAGCTGGTGCCGTACGCCAAGCGCACACCCAAGACGGCGCGCACCCGATCGTGGACGACGGATGTCCGCAGCGGCCTGCTGTTCGTCTGGCACGACCACGAAGGCAACCCACCGGACCCCGCGGTCCGGATCCCCGAGCTTGCCGAGGCCGGCAGCGACGAATGGACCGAGTGGCGGTGGAACAGCATCCTCATCGAGGGGTCCAATTGCCGCGACATCATCGACAACGTCACCGACATGGCGCACTTCTTCTACATCCATTTCGGTTTGCCGACCTTCTTCAAGAACGTCTTCGAGGGCCACATCGCCTCGCAGTACCTGCACAACGTGGGCCGGCCCGACGTCAACGATCTGGGGACGTCGTACGGCGAGGCGCACCTGGACTCCGAGGCGTCGTATTTCGGGCCGTCGTTCATGATCAACTGGCTGCACAACAGCTACGGCGGCTACAAGGCTGAGTCGATCCTGATCAACTGCCACTACCCGGTGACCCAGAATTCGTTTGTCCTGCAGTGGGGCGTCATCGTCGAAAAGCCCAAGGGCATGGACGAAAAGATGACCGACAAGCTGTCGCGGGTGTTCACCGAGGGCGTCAGCAAGGGCTTCCTGCAGGACGTTGAGATCTGGAGGCACAAGACCAGGATCGACAACCCGCTGCTGGTCGAGGAGGACGGCGCTGTCTATCAGCTGCGCCGCTGGTATGACCAGTTCTATCTTGACGTCGCCGACATCAAGCCGGAAATGGTGGAGCGCTTCGAGATCGAGGTGGACACCACGCGCGCCAACGACTACTGGAACGCCGAGGTCGAAGAGAACCTGAAGGCAAGGGATCTCGAATCGGGTGCGGACGAATCGGTTTCCGACGACGTGCCTGCCGAGCACCACTGACCAACATGGCTGCGCCCGACGATCAGCCTACGGTGCCCGACGTCGATCGACTCGCGCGTTCGATGTTGTTGCTGCATGGTGATCATCACGACCACGACGAGCGACCGGACCGAACCGGCCACAGCGGCGAATCCTGGTCGAAGTCAAGCGATTTCGCCAACGATCCGCAGCGCGCCGCTGCGGTTGCCGACGCCACCCGCGTGGATCGCGATCGCTACCTCACGTCAGGGCTGCTGCCGGTGGATTGCCGGTTCTGCCATGTGACCGTCACCGTCAGACGCCTGGGCCCGGGCCATACTGCGGTGCAATGGAACACCGAGGCGTCCCGGCGGTGTGCGCACTTCGCCGAAGTGCGGGAGGCCGGCGGGAATACCGCACGCACCCGGTCCTGCCCAAAATTGAGCGACAGCATCGAGCACGCAGTCGCGGAGGGCTATCTGGATTCGGTCCCAGACGACTACTGAGTCAATTGCCTTGGGGCAGTTTGGTGATCGCTTCGAATGCCTCGAGGAATACCGCCGTGATGTCGTCGTCGCGGGCGCTGGCCATCGGCTTCTTTTGCAAGAGCACACGCTGCACACCGATTCCCAACAGCAACGCCGTGACCATGTCCGCGCGAACCCGGGGACGGTCCGCGGTTATCCGCTTGGCCAGGTTGCGGGTAAGACCCTCCTCGAGTTGCGAATTCAGTCGGGCCACCACCGAAGGGTCTCCGCTGGACCGCAATAGAGCGAAGAGCGGGGCATCGACGTCCCGACGGGTCCCTAAGACCCGCGCAATCATCTGCCGGCCCACGGCAGCGTCAGCAGCATTTCGGATCTCGTCGGTGTCTTCCGAGACGTTCGTGGCCTCTGCGAAAAGCCGTTGTTTCGAGCCGAAATAGCGGCGAACCAGGGTGACATCCACACCGGCTTTCGCGGCCACCTCGCGCAGGCCCACAGCGCTATATCCCTGGCCGAGAAACAGCTCACGAGCCGCTTCCAGCAGCCGGCTTCTGGTGGCACCGGCATCGCGCCGTCGCGGCGGGACATCGACCATCAGCTGTGCTCCCTTCGTGTTGTCTACGACTGTAGACAACAGTGCGGTGTCCGCGCTAGGCTGACCGATGTCTACGACTGTAGACATGCCGCCATGCTCGGGAGGTCCTCGTGACCGGAGTCATGCTCGTCAAACAGCGAGTCACCAGCATCGACCAATGGAACTCAGTGTTCCGGAACCCGGAACTCGACGCGATCCGGCGCCGACACGGTCTCGTGGTCACCGGGACCTACGTGGACGGAAACGACCCGAACGCCGTGATTGTTGTGATGGATATGGAAAACATCAGTGCCGCAAGGCAGTTCGCGACCTCACCCGAGCTGGCCGTGGCACGCGAACGGGCGGGGGCAATCGGGTCCCCAGACGGCGTGTGGTTCGGACCGAAGCGGATCGACGGCTGATTACAGCCCGGCGAACCGCTCCTTGACCGCTTCGACGGTGAGACCGTAGTCGGCCAGCGAGTAGGTATGCTTCGGTGCCCGCGCACCCGTTTGACTATCGGCGTGGATATCGGCCATGGCCTTGCGGGCTTCGTCGGTCAGCGTCAGGCCGAAGTGCCGGTAGACGTCGGTCACCGTGCCCAACGGATCAGCGATCAATTCTTTGTAGTCGACGTCGTAGAACTGGGCGGGATCATATTTGGCGCGTGCGGTGTTGAACCGCTCCAAGCCGCGCGACCAGGTTTCCATTGCGTCAGCACCGATCTGGGCGCCGACGAACGTCGTCGACCAGCCGTCGGCGGTGTGCTGGGCCAGCGAACACATCGACGCCATGATCGTCTCGACCGGCCGGTGGGTCTGGATCACCAGCGCATCGGGATAGGTCTTCATCAACGCGTCCAGCGCGAAGAGATGGCTGGGGTTCTTCAGCACCCAACGCTTGTCGGCGTCGTTGAGTCCGATCAATTGAAGGTTCTTGCGGTGTCGCTGATAGGACGGCGTCCAGTCTTGCTGCGACAGCCACTCCGCGTAGCTGGGTAGGTGCGCAAGGGTTTCATAGGACACCGAATGCAACGATTGCCGCAGTAACTGCCAGCATTCCTCCAGCTCGTATGCGGCCATGAAATGCAGGCCGGTGTATCCGGGGTTTTCCTCGTGGTGCTGGGTGAACTGCGCATCGAGCTGGCGGTACAGCGGGTTTGATTCCCAGGTGTCACGCGGCGGACGCGGCTGCGGGAACTCCGCCAACCACATGTGCAGGCCCTGATGCGCCGGGTCGGCGCCGAGTAGCCGGTGTAGCGCGGTGGTGCCGGTGCGCACCAGTCCGGTGACGAAGATCGGCCGTTCGATGGCGACGTCGGCGTGCTGGGGGTGTTGCTTCCAAGCGGATTCAGACAGCAGTCTGGCCACCAGCGCGCCGCGCAGGAAGAACCGGTTCATCTTGCTGCCCAATACCGTTAGGCCCGCTTCGCGCCGGTATGAACCCAGCAAGACCTCGAGCGCCTCGAGGTAGTTGTCGTCGTTGGTGCCGAAGTCGTCCAGGCCGACCAGCTTGGCGGCCGATGCGCGCAGTTCGTCGGCTGTGCCGATGTCGGTGCGATCTGACATCAGGTGTGGTACTCCCCGCAATTGACGTCCAGGGTCTGTCCGGTGATGCCGCTGGACAGGTCACTGGCCATGAACAGGATCGCCGAAGCCACCTCGTCCTCTGTGGGCAGCCGCTTCAGATCGGAGTTTCCCGCAGTGGCCTGGTAGATCTGGTCCACCGTGGTGCCGTATTTGCCGGCCTGATGCTCGAAGTAAGCCTGCAAAGTGTCGCCCCAGATGTAGCCGGGTGCGACGGAATTGACGCGAATGCCCTTCTCACCGAGTTCGGTGGCCAGAGACTGCGACATCGACAACAGAGCGGACTTGGCCATCTTGTAAGCGCCGTATTTCGCCTGCGAGTGCCGCAGGACCATGGAGTTCACGTTGACGACCGATCCGGCTGACTTCTCCAGCGCCGGCGTGAAAGCCTGGATGAGTCGCAACGCCCCCAGCGCGCTGAGCTCGATCGCGTCACGGATGTGCTGAAATGTGGTGCCGGCCAACGGCTTCATCGAAGGCACGCGGAACGCGTTGTTGATCAGCACGTCCACCTTGCCGTAGGCATCTATGGTGGCCTCGACGAGGTTATTCACCTCGTTGTCGTCGGTGATGTCGGTCCGCACCACAAGCGCCTTGTGCCCCGTGTCGGTGATCTCCTTGGCGACTTCCTCGAGCCGTTCGAGGGTGCGTGCCGCCAGCACCAGGTCGGCGCCGTCGCGTGCGCATCGGTGCGCCAGCGTGGTACCGAGTCCCGGTCCGACGCCGCTGATAACCACCACTTTCCGCTTAAGCATCCCCGTCATCACCGATCCCTTTTCAACCCAGCATCCTGGCCGCAATTTGGCTTTGGCGCAACGTGATTCGGTCGCGCCACTGTTCATCGGAGATCTTGTTGTGCTCGAAATACGGCAGCGTGGCCGGTATTGCGTCGAAGTCGACCAGCTCGACGGCGGGCCCGTCGGCCTCGGTGAGCTGACGGGACACCCGCTGCCAGCGGAACTGCAGAAAGCCGCGCCGATGACCAAGGGTTTCGACCCAATTGGTCACTCCCGGATTCTGGTCGGCCACGACGATCCGGACCTTGCCGTCCGGGTCCGCTTGAGCCTGGGT
>DASZLQ010000175.1:0-7372 GCA_035552295.1 Mycobacterium sp.
TGCCCCGCTTCTATCCCGACATTCCGTCACGCTTCGCGATAATCCCGCGCCGCGGCTCAACCGACGACATCCGATGGTTCGAGGCCGACCCGACCTTCGTGCTGCACTTCACCAACGCCTACGAGGATGGCGACGAGATCGCGCTCGACGGCTTCTTCGAAGGTGATCCTCAGCCCATCGACACCGGTGGAACCAAGTGGGAGAAGCTCTTTCGCTTCCTGGCGCTGGATCGCCTGCAGGCCCGGCTGCACCGCTGGCGCTTTAACCTGGTCACCGGCGAGGTCAAAGAAGAGCAGCTATCTGAGTCCATCACCGAATTCGGCACCATCAACCCCACTTACGCAGCCGCCAGCTACCGCTACACCTACGCCGCCACCGGAAAACCGGGCTGGTTCCTGTTCGACGGGCTGGTCAAACACGATCTGCTCACCGGAAGCCAGGAGGGATTGTCGTTCGGCGACGGTGTCTACGGAAGTGAGACCGCGATGGCGCCACGGGTGGGCGCCACCGGCGAGGACGACGGGTATCTGGTCACCCTCACCACCGACATGAACGCCGATGCCTCGTACTGCGTGATCTTCGACGCCGCCCGGATGGCCGACGGCCCCGTGTGCAAACTCCAACTGCCGGAGCGTATTTCCAGCGGCGCGCATTCGACATGGGCGCCCGGTGAGCAGTTGCGGCGCTGGGATACTGCGGAGTCGGCGGCAAGCGCCATCGGGCTGTGACCGAAAAGCCGCGCCGGACAACGCACTGGCCCGCGGAGTTGGCGTCGATCGGCGCCATCCGCTTCGCCCGCCGCTCGTCGAACTTCGAAGAGACAGTACGGTTTTACCGTGAGCTGGTGGGGCTGCCGCTCTACGAGACGTTCGAGGCCAGCTACGGCAGCAATGGTGCGATATTCGGCCTGCCCAGCTGGAACCTGACCCTGGAAATCGTGGAGGCGGATGACGGCGTTGCCGTCGATCACCACGAACAACTGTGCCTGTACTTCCCGGACAAGCAGGCACAGCAGGCCGCGATTGCACGCCTGCAGCAGGCGGGGCTGCAACCAATTGATCAGCACCCGTACTGGGAGGCGACGGGTACGGTCACCTATCGCGATCCCGATGGCCGCGAAGTCGTGTTCGCGCCGTTCGTGTTCGGCGTCAACGAGCCCGACGGCAGCTCCCCCTCAGGTAAGCACGAGTTCCCGCCTGCCTGAGGTTTTCAGCGGTGAAACCGGCCGGAGGCCAGTGCGGCGATCACCGAGGAAAGCGAGCAGAGCACCGCGCAGCCTGCCCCCACCGCACCCACGTACAGCCCATATTCGGCCGACACCGGCGGATTGACGTTGAGCTTGTAGTACCACACGGTCAGGGCCACGATGAGCAGCGAAATAACCAGCGCGGCAATCGAAGCAAGCTTCACCGACAGGCCCCGGCCCACCATCGCCCCGGCGACCAACAGTGTCGACGACAGCAACACGATGAGCTGCCCCGCCCCGAACCCCCGCGGGAGTTCCAGGTTGCCGTGGGTACCCCCGACCGCGTTGGCCCAGCCCCCGCCGTTGACCGCGGTCGTCAGCCAGGGCATCCAGGCGCTGACCGAGACCACCAAGGCGAAAAACGCCACCAGCCAACCGGGACGCAGGCGGCGAGTCATGGTTTCGACAGTAATGGGGTGTCGGACCAGTCGTCTCTCGCCACGCGGCGAGAGACGATCGCGGCTAGCTCTGCAGCGAGGACAAGTTGAAGATGACACCCGTCGGGTCGGTCGCCGCGGCCAGCCGACCGTACGGGGTATCCTCAGCCGCCTGCACCACAGCACCGCCGTTGTCGGCGATCACCTGCAGCGTCTTGTCGACATCCTCGGCTCCGAAGAAGATCGTCCAATTCGACGGCACACCCTCGGGGAGGAAGCTGCTGCCATCCATCACGCCGAGTAGTTGCTGGTCGCCGAACCACGCTGTGGTGTACCGGAATTCGTCGGTGTCGGAAATCTGCTCGGTCCGCCACCCGAGGACCTCACGATAGAAGTCGACCGCGGCGCGGTGATCGCGCGTGGTCAGTTGATGCCAGACCGGGGAGCCGGCCTCACCGATCACCTCGAACCCCCGGTGCTCCAACGGCTGCCACAAGCCAAAGAAGGCGCCCGACGGGTCGGTTGCCACGCCCATGTGGCCCTTGGCCGGTACTTCCATCGGCCCCATGCACACCGTGCCACCCGCTGCGGTGACCGCGGACATGGTCGCGTTGATGTCGGCGGTGTGGAAGTAGGTGGCCCAGTTGTCTGGAGAGCCAAACTCGGCCCGGTTGGCCATCAGGCCCGCGACGCGGTGGCCGTCCTTGGCGGCATTGATGTATCCGCCGTACTCGGGCCCGGCGGACTCGTACGTCCAGCCGAACACCGTGCCGTAGAAGTCCTGGGCGCGGTCGACGTCCGACGTCGTCAAATCGATCCAGCAGGGAGCGCCCAGCGGCGCACCGTCACGGATGGGCACGATGACCTCCTCCTAAAGTGTCCTAGTGTCCTGGCCCCGCGATCGGGGTTCACCCATATCGACTCGCGCCAAACCAGAAACTCATCGGCCGTCGGCCTTCATCGCCAAGATCTGATCCACGCCCATCCGGCCTTCCTCGAAGGCGAGGCGGCCGCCTGCCAGATACAATCGCCACACCCGGGCCACTTCTTCGCCCTGCAGCACCACGAATTCGTCGAAGCGGCTTTCCAGCGTGTTCATCCAATGTTCGGCGGTGCGCGCATAGTGCTCGCGCATCGCCGCGACGGAACGGATCTCGAAGCCCGCATCCTGCAGATACCGCAACGTCTGCCAGAGCGGCCGCATGTGCATGTCGGGCGCGACGTAGGCCTCGATGAACGCTCCCCCACCCGGTGCCGCATCGGCACGCCGCGACATTTGCTGCAGCAACAGCCTGCCGCCAGGCCTCAGCGCGCGATCAAGGGTTGCGATGTAACTCGGATATAGCCGCTCCCCCACGTGCTCGCCCATCTCGACGGAACCAACCGCGTCGAAGGTCTGCGCCTGGTTGCCGAAGTCGCGATAGTCCTGCAGCCGAACCTCGACGCTATTGGTCAGACCACGCTCGGCGGCCCGGGCGACGATGAAATCGCGCTGCTGAGCCGACAGCGTTATCCCGGTGGCGCGCACACCGTAGCGGTGTGCCGCGTGCAGCATCAGCGATCCCCAACCACAACCGACATCCAGCAGCCGCATCCCCGATTTGAGATCCAGCTTGCGGCAGATCATGTCTAACTTCGCCGTCTGCGCGTCGTGCAACGACTGGCCTGGACGGGTGAAATACGCCGACGAGTACGCCATGTGGTCGTCGAGCAACAGCCGGTAGAAATCGTTGGACAGGTCGTAGTGGTGCGCGATCACCGCGCGATCGCGGCGACGGGTGTGCAGCCGGCCCGACAGCCGCGCCTCGCTGGCCGGAGCCCTGGGTGGCGGACCAAGTGCCCCTAGCCGCACCGCGTGCAGCGCCGCCAGCGCAATGCCCTGCGGCGGAACCGGCGCGCCGGCACCCGGGCGAGATCGGGCCAGCTGCCAGGCCCGTCGCAGACCGTCGGTGAGGTCACCCTCGACATCGAGGTCACCGGTCACGTAGGCCCGGGCCAAGCCGAGTTCTCCTGGGCGCCAAAGCAATCGACGCAAAGCGCGCCGGGACCGCACCACCACGACTGGGCCATCGTCCGGGCCGATCTCGCTTCCGTCCCAAGCACGGATGCGAACGGGCGGGTCGACGCCGGCGGTGGTTCGAAGCAGGTCCGCCAGGCGATCAGCGACCGGAGCCACGATCCCCGTTCAGGCGCGGATTAGGCGCGGTGAACACGGTGACGAAGTTCTGTAACGATTCGCGGATGTCGCTTCGCAGCGCCGCGGCGACGATCATGCCGATCGGCCCGAATAGCGCTGGGCCACCGAGGTGCACGTCAAAGCTGACGACGGAGCCGTCGCCTTTGGGCGCGACTTTGGCCATTAGCTTAACCTTCACACCGCCGACACCGTCACCGTTGAGGGTCATGCCTTCCGGCGGCTTGTAGCGCACAACCGTCCAGCGGATCCGGTTGTACGTGCCCTTGACTTCGACGATCGACTCGACGACCGCGCCCTTCTCTATCGGGTCGGGCAACGTGCTGCGCCACACCCGGTGAATGGTCAGCCATTCCTTGTACCGGGACAGATCGGAGGCGTGCTTCCACGCCTGTTCGGGCGGCACGGGTACGGCGATTGATCCAGAAAGTTTTGCCATGCGCTCAGTTCTGCTGGTCGCCCTTGGCAGCCGATTCAGCGGCCTTCTTGGCCTCTTCCTGCACCTTGTGGATGGTGTCGGAGTACTTGCCCTGTGTCTTTTCTTCGACGATTTCGCCGACCTTGTCAATCGCCTCCCCGACCTTGTCGGCGTTCTGCGACAACAGGTCCTTCGCCTTGTCGAGGAATCCCATGCGCCGTTCCTTTCCCGCTGATTCCCCGAAATCCTACTTGGTTGCTTTACTCGACGAGCGCCACAACTGCGGTTGCACGCCGAGGGTCCTGACCCTGATGCTGCGTGCGGCGCGTTGGGGAACGGCGTTGCTCCGGCCTTCGACTACGCGATGTGCCACCTCGGCATCGGTCACGCCACTGATCACCGATGAGCTCATCGGGTGAAGGTCCCCAGCTTGTTTGCGTCGTAGTACTCGAGATTCAGCGTATTTCCGGCGAAGGTTGCCTTGGAAACCGTTCCGGGCGGGGCATTTTCGTTGGTCAGCGAGAAGGTGAAGGTATCGCCGTCCCAGTGGGCCAAGGTGAACTTCTGATTTTTGGGCCCCAGCTCCAGCTGCAGGGCGCCGTCACGTTCGGTCACGATGGCCGGACCCCAGTAGTCATTGGCGTACGTTCCGACGTAATCGCTCAGCGGTCTGGCCGGCACCGGGTTGTCCGGGGGTTGCTTGCCGACCAGCGAGCCCTCCGGGTTGTTGATCGGGGCGATCGCCTTCTTGTACACGGCCGCCCAGTCCTCGCGAACCTGGCCGTACTGCACCAGATCCATGAATTGCGCGGTCAACGTCTCCGGCACGCCGAAGGGCGCGGCGTTGGTCAGGGCGATGATGGCGAGGTCCTCGGACGGCATCACCACGAAGTTCGTCGACTCCCCCATGGTGAACGCGCCGGAATGGCTATACGTCGTGCGGCCCGACGAGTTCACCGAAACAGCGAACCCGTGGCCGTAGAAGCTGGCCCGCGCCTTGGGCGTCGCCGGGGGCCTCGAGACCGCCTGCGGGGTAATGGCGGGCAGCAGGGCCTCCGGCGAGGTAATCCGCTGCCCGTTGTAAGTCCCGTTGGCCAGCACCATCGTCAGCCAGCGGGCCATGTCGTTGATCGACGAACTCACCCCGGCGGCGGGAGACTGGGGATCCGGATCCCGCTGGAAGCGCGGCTCCCATTTATCGCCGACTTTGACGTGGTTGACGGCGTGGTTGGGCCGGGCCATGAAATCGGCGAACCGCGAACTTGTCGACGCCATCCCCAGCGGACGGTAGAGCACCTCGTCGGACAGGTCCTCCCACGATTTGCCCGCGGCGACAGCCACCGCCTCGGCGGCGACTGTCAGGCCGAAGTTGGTGTAGGCGTAGCTGATTCGAAAAGGCGCCAGCGGCAGGAACCGCAGCCGCTCGAGCGACTGGTGGCGGTCATAGTCCAGATCCTCCAATCGGTCACCGGCGTGGTCGGGTAGCCCGGAGCGATGCGAGTACAGGTCGGCGACGGTCACGCGGCCGCTGACGTAAGGATCCGACAGCTCGAACCATGGCAGCTTGGATACGACGGGCGTGTCCCAGGCGACCACGTTGTCGGTCACTTCATGCGCCACCACCGTCGCACCGACCGATTTGGAGATCGACGCCAGCTGGAAGACGGTGTCGGCGTTGACCTTGTTGTCTTGACCTTCGCCCTTGCTTGCGTCTTTGACGCCGAAGCCCTTGGCGTACAGCGTTTTTCCACCATGGACGATGGCCACGGCCATGCCCGGGACACCGTTGTTCTTCATCAGGTCGTTCACCAGGCCGTCGGCCTTGGCTATGGCATCGTCGATGCGGCTCGCGGGAATCTCTAGACCTGACACCTCATCGGGAGGCGCGTCAGACAACGCGGACGGCGGGCTCGATACCGGTCGACCCAGCCCACATCCCGTCGACGCGAGCAACGCCACCACCACAGCGGCCGTTGCCGCGCGTTTCGTCATGGCCGCAAACTTTAGCCCCAGCGGCTACAGAGTCAGAGCCGCCACCACGGGTTGAATCTGGCCAGGCCGGACGGATCAATACGCTGACCGGGCGCTGGCACGGCCACCTTGACTTCGGCGGCTTCGGCCGCGGCGAGCAGGCGTTCGACCGGCTCAGCCCACGGGTGTGGGGCCAGCCGGAAAGTCCCCCAGTGGATCGGCACCAGGAGTCCCGACCCGGAGACGGTGACATCCAGGTGGGCCCGAACGGCTTCCTCTGGGTTCATGTGAATGTCCGGCCACGCCGGGTTGTAGGCGCCGATGGGCATCAGGGTCAGGTCGAACGGTCCATGGTCGGCGCCGATCTGCGCGAAGCTCTTGGTGTAGCCGGTGTCGCCGCCGAAATACGCGCGATGACTCGGACCGATGATTCCCCACGACGCCCACAGCGTGGTGTTCCGATCCAGGAAGCGCCCCGAAAAGTGGCGCGCCGGCATGCAAATCAGGGTGAGCTCGTCGACCTTCCTGCTCTCGTTCCAGTCGAGTTCCACGATGCGGTGCTCGGGTATGCCCCACGAGCGCAGGTGAGCACCGACACCCAGTGGCACGAAGAACGGGGCCCGCTGCGTGCGGGCCAGCGCGAGCACAGTGTCGATGTCGAGGTGGTCGTAGTGGTCGTGGCTGATGACCACCGCATCGATGGCTGGCAACGCTTCCAGCTCCACCGGCGGCGGATGCAGTCGCTGCGGACCGACCACGTCGGACGGGGAGCATCGGTCACTCCATACCGGATCGGTAAGCACCCGGTAACCGTCGATCTCCAGCAGCACCGTGGAGTGACCGAGCCAGCTGACCGCGAGCCGGCCGGGCTCGCCTTCGAAAAGTCCTGGCGCGCCCAACGGGATCGGCGCCGCCGGGCGGCTCCTGCCGCGTCCACCCACAAACTCCCACGCGATCATCCCCAGCTGCTCGCGGTCCATGTTGAACGTGGCCGGGTCGATGTTCACGAAGATGCCGTCGCGGTAATTCGGCGACCGCTGCGCCACCGCCCGGATCGAAGCCGGGTCGGCACCCAGCGCTGCCGGTGCGCCGTGCAGCGCGCGCAACGCCCACCCGCCGGCCGCCAGTGTGACCGTGCCAGCGGCCAGTCGTAGCGCTGCGCGCAC
>DASZLQ010000176.1:0-23721 GCA_035552295.1 Mycobacterium sp.
TCCGCACGCCCATCGGCCAGGATTTGTTCGGCTCGGGCCGGGTCGTGGATCCGGCCGACGGCGATCACCGGCACGTCGACAGCCTGCTTGACGGCGGCGGCGGCGCCGACGTTGACTTCGTCGCCGTCGTCGGCACCGTTGACCATCCCGGTGACGAGCCGATCGATCACGCCGCCACTGACGTGAAATGCGTCTACGCCGCCGGCCACGAGTTCGGACGCCACCTGCGCGGTTTCGTAAATCGGTCGCCCTCCGGCCACCCGTTCGTAGCCGGAGATCCGCAACGTGATGGGCAGGGCGTCACCGACCTCGGAGCGAATCGCGGCCAGCGCGTCCAGCACCACCCGGATCCGACCGCGCGTGGAGTCGCCCCGATAGTCGTCGGTGCGCCGATTGCGTTGCGGGGCAAGGAAAGAGCCCAGCAGCATGTAGCCGTGCGCGGCGTGTAGCTCGATCCCGTCGTATACGGCCTCGGCGGCGCGGCGCACCGTGGCCTTGAACAGATCGAACACCTCGCAGAGCTGCCGCTTGCCGATCTCGGCCGACGGCAACCCGGTCAGGTAGGAGGGAATCACGGATGGCCCCAACGAGGTGACCCCGAACATCTCCGGCCCCAGGCCGTCGGGCCCGGCGTGCACGATCTGGGGCTGGATCTTGGCGCCGTGTTCGTGCACCACCTCCACCAGCGCACGATGTGCGCCGACCGAGTCGTCAGTCGCCAGATGCAGGCCACCGGGAGTCTCGGGGTGATGATGGTCGACTCCGGTGGCGCCCAACGTGATCAACCCGACGCCACCCTTGGCGCGCGCGGCGAAGTAGTCGCGGGTGCGTTGCGACGGTAGGCCGTCCGGGGTGCCGTACATCGTCTCCATGGGAGACATCACCACCCGGTTGCGCACCGTCATGGCGCCGATTCGTCCCGGCGCCAACAGATGCGGGAAGCCGGTGACCACCGGCAAGCCTACGGCCGGCTTACCGATCGGCGTCCGTGTACCGGATGACGCCGCGAATGTTCTTGCCGTCCAGCATGTCCTGGTAGCCATCGTTGATCTGCTCCAGCCGGTACTGGCGGGTGATCATGTCGTCCAGGTTGAGCTTGCCGGCCTTGTACATCGACAGCAGTTGTGGGATGTCGTACTGCGGGTTGCCGCCGCCGAAGATGGTGCCCTGCAGGTTCTTCTGCATCAGGGTCAACATCGCCAGGTTCAGGGTCACATTGGTGTCCAGCAGGCTGCCGATTGCGGTCAGCACGCAGGTGCCGCCCTTGGCGGTGATGTTCAGGTAGCTGTCGACGTCGGCCCCCTGCAGCTCGCCGACGGTGACCAGCACTTTGTGGGCCATCAGGCCGTAGGTGACCTCGGCCATGCCCATCAGCGCGGCGTTGATGTCCGGGTAGACGTGGGTGGCGCCGAACTTCAGCGCCTGATCGCGCTTCCACTCCACCGGGTCGATCGCGAAGACATAGCGGGCGCCGGCGTTCACAGCCCCCTGCAGTGCTGCCATGCCGACCCCGCCGACGCCGACGATGGCGACATCGTTACCCGGCCGGATGTCGGCAGTGCGGACCGCAGAACCATAGCCGGTCGTGACGCCGCAGCCCACCAGGGCGGCCACCTCGAATGGGACCGACGGGTCGATCTTCACCACCGAACTCTTATGCACGACCATGTAGGGCGAGAACGTCCCGAGCAGTGTCATGGGGAAGACATTTTGGCCGCGTGCCTGGATGCGGAACGTGCCGTCGCTCACGGCTGCGCCGCCCAGCAGCCCGGCCCCCAAATCACACAGGTTGCGCATGCCCGACTGACACGTGGGACAGGTCCCGCAGGACGGGATGAACGACAACACCACGTGGTCGCCCGGGGCGATGTCTTCGACGCCGGGCCCAACTTCGGTGACGACGCCCGCACCCTCGTGACCGCCGAGCACCGGGAAACCCGCCATCGGGATGCCGCCGGTGACCAGATGGTGGTCGGAGTGGCACATGCCCGCCGCTTCCATCTGGATCTTGACCTCGTCCTTGTGCGGGTCGCCGATCTCGATCTCTTCGATGGACCACGGCTGGTTGAATTCCCAGATCAGTGCGCCTTTTGTCTTCACGTTGGACCTGACCTCATTTCGCCTTTGAATTGAGACTGCCCGGGCCATCCTGCCTGGCAGCGGTGGTGACGAGTGCCACAGAGCACTCCTGTCGCGTCAGCATAGCGCGTGCGACAAATCAAATGCTTGGTTGGTCCGGCTCACCAGATTGGCACGGGTGCCTGGCCGAGCGGGTAGTAGCCGGGGAGCTTCTCACCGGCCAGGCTGCGCTCGATCCGCTTCTGCATCCCTGCGGACAATTTGCTTTCCTTCATTAGCTGCACGTAGAGCGCCTGAACATGGCCGAAGTCAAAGAAGTCGCGCTGCCACTCGATTTTGGCGTCGGCGTTGAGCCGGAACCAGCTGCCACCGATGCCGTAGATCTCTTGCTGGCCGCCGTCCCCATCCGTGACGACCTGCTTCCAGAAGCCGACGATCTCGCCCTGCTGGTCGTCGATGAGAACCTTCTGATACGGGTACTGCCAGTTCTCCAGGCCCTCCATTTCCAAGCCGAGGGCGACATCGCGGATCTCGTCGATCCCGACGCACATCACGTCCTCTTTGGGGCCGATGTTCCAGCCATAGGTGGCCTCGGGAGCGTAGAAGTCGGCCAGCGGCTTCCAGTCGCCCGCCTGTTCGCAGTCCTTGTTGGCCTCGAGCCAGGACTGGACCCATTTGTCGAGTTCTGAGCGCGGGAAAGCGGCCACGGTTATTCTCCTGATTCTTTGATGGACAGTGCCTGGGTAGGGCAGGCGATCACTGCCCGCTCGACTTCGTCGCGGGCCTCGTCGGGCGGCTCGGCATCGAGGATTTCGACCTTGCCGCGCTTGGGCACCCGGAAATAGTCGGGCGCCTCCAGTTCGCACATCGCATGTCCCTGGCATAAGTCCAGGTCGGCCTCCACCCGATAACCCATCGTCAGCCTCCGGTCTTGCGGCGGCGGTAGTGCGCCTTGGCGGGCCGGGCCAGCTGCACCACCATCTTGGAGTGGTCGTTGCGGTAGCTGTCGGCGGGCTGTGCCATCTCGAACTCATACTCGCGCAACAGAACCGAGAAGATCGCTTTGATCTGCATCGTCGCGAAAGCGGCGCCGACGCAGCGGTGTCTCCCCGCGCCGAAGGGGATCCAGGTCCACCGGTTGGCGAGGTCGGCCTGTTCGGGCTTGTTGTACCGCTCCGGGTTGAATGCGTCGGGGTCGGGAAAGTCCTCGGGAATCCGGTTCGAGACCGCCGGGGATGCGGCGACGAAGTCACCGTCGCGGATCGGGAAGCCCTCGACCTCGAAGTCACCCTTGGCGACGCGCATCAGGATGATCAACGGCGGGTGCAGGCGCAGGGTCTCCTTGACCACGTTGTCCAGCTTCGGAATCTGGCGCAGCGCATGGAAACTCACCTCCTGGCCGTCGGCGTAAAGCTCCTCGAGCTCGGCAAGCACCTCAGCGTAGGCTTCGGGATGGCGGATCAGCTCGATCAACGTCCACGCCGACGTGCCGGAACTGGTGTGATGTCCCGCGAACATCAGCGAGATGAACATCCCGGTGACCTCGTCGGCGGAGAACCGGGGATTGCCCTCGTCGTCCTTGATCGACACCAGCACGTCGAGCATGTCGCGGTCGCTTTTGTCCTTGGGCGGGTTGGCGATCCGCTGGTTCATGATCTCCTGCACCAGCGCCACCAGGTCTTTGCGAGCCTGGTCGCGGCGTTGGAAGCTCTCGATCGGCAGGTAGGGGTCGACGTAGCACAGCGGGTCGGTGCCGCGCTCCAACTCGTGGTAGTAGTGCGCGAACCGGGAGTCCAGCTGGTTGCGGAATTTCAGCCCGATCAGGCAGGCCGTGGAGGTGTAGATGGTCAACTCGGCGAAGAAGTCGAGCAGGTCGATCTCCCCTTCGTCGCCCCAGTCGGCGATCATGCGCTTGACTTCGCCCTCGATGGTGGCCGCGTGGCCCTTCATGTGCTCGCCGCGCAGCGCCGAGTTGTGCAGCATCTCCTTGCGCCGTTCGGGGCTGGCGTCGAAGACCACACCCTTGCCGAAGATCGGAGTCATGAACGGATAGGCCTCGGCCTGGTCGAGATCCTCGTCGGCGGAACGGAAGAAGAACTCGTTGGCGTTCGCACCGGATAGCAGGATGACGTGTTTGTCCGCCAGCTGGAACCAGCCCACGTCACCGCACTCGTCGCGGGTGCGCTGCATCAGGCCGATCGGATCGGTGCGGAACTCCTCGAGATGGCCGTGTTCGTCTTCGCCGCCGGAAACCCGCGGCACGATAGCGGTTGTCATGAATCTGGTGCCTTCTCATCCAATTTGAGTTGCTGGCGTTCTGTTGTCGCGGCCAAGGGCGCCTCAGGCTGAAGTTCCATGTTCACCACGAAGCCGCCCCTGGGCGTTTCCGCGACGAACGTGATCGCCCGGGCGAGATCGGACGCCCGTAAGAAGTAGTCGTGGCGCGCCTGACCCCATTTGGCCCAGTCCTGCAGCGCCGGGCCGATCGTCTCGGCGGGCAGACTCCAGCCCATCCCTGTCTTCGTGGGACCCGGATGCACGATCGAAGCTCGCACTCCGGTGCCTTCGAGCTCCATCTGCAGGTTGGTGACCATCGCCACCAGTGCAGCCTTGGCGGCACCGTAGGCGCCCATGTGCGGGCGCTGGCGCAGCGCGACATCGGAGCCGATGAAGATCAGATCGCCGCGCCGACGCTCGACCATGCCGGGAAGTACCGCGGTGGCCAACCGGTTTGCCCCGATCAGATGGATCTGGATCTGCGATTCGAAAGTCTCGGTGTCGATTTCGTGCAATCGTCCGAAATATGTATCGCCGGCGCCGGTGACGAGCACCTCGATGTCGCCGAGCTGCTCGGTGGCCTGGTGCACAAATCCCTTGACCGACTCGGGGTCGGTGACGTCGAGCGGCAGAGCGATCGCCTCACCCCCGTCGGTGCGGATCTCCTCGACGATCTCCTGGCACTTCTCGACGCGCCGTGCGCCCAGCACCACCGGAAAGCCGTGCGCGGCAAGCTCGACGGCGGTGGCCGCTCCGATGCCCGACGAGGCGCCCGCAACGATCGCGGGCCTGCGGGCCGGATGTGGTTCGAAGCGCGCCATTCAGGTGACCTCCACCGTGATCGGAAGGTGAGCGAACCCGCGGACATTGCTGGAGTGGACGCGGACGGCGTTGGCCTCGTCGACCTCATATCCGCGGATTCGCTTGAACAATTCGGTCAGTGCCACCCGGGCCTCCATCCGGGCCAGGTGCGCGCCCAGGCAGAAGTGCGCGCCACTGCCGAAACTCAAGAGCCGGGGCCCGATTTCGCGCCCGATCAGGTAGTCGTCGGGGTTGTCGAACACCCGCTCGTCGCGATGGCCCGACCCCGGCAGCAGGAGCAGGACGTCGCCCTCGGGGAGCGTGGTGTCGTAGAGGGTGAGCTCGCCGGACACGGTGCGGGCCAGGATCTGGCTGGACGTGTCATAACGGAGCGTCTCCTCTACCCATAGCGGGACCCGAGACAGATCGGCGTAGACCGGAGCCAGCTGATCGGGATTCTTGTGACCCCAAAACGCAGCATTGGCAAGGAGTTTCGTGGTGGTCTCGTTGCCGGCGATCACCATCAGGAACATGAACCCGAGGATTTCCTCGTCGGTCAGCCGGTCGCCGTCGATCTCGGCGGCCAGCAGCGCCGACGTCAGATCCTCGGTCGGCTCCTTGCGGCGCTCGGCGATCATCTCCTGGTAGTAGACGATGAGGTTGATCGAGGCCTCGATCGCCGAAGCCGGCACGTCGTTGACGCCGTCCTCGCGATGCATCACGCCGTCAGCCATCGCGCGGATGCGGTCGCGGTCGGCCAGCGGCACGCCCATCAGTTCGGAGATCACGTCCATCGGCAGCTTGCCGGCGAATTCCGCGACGTAGTCCACGGTTTCGGAACCGCTGGCCGCCTTCTCCAGCATGGCATCGAGGTGCTGCACGGCAAGCTCGGTGACCCGTGGCTCGAGTTCCCGGATCCGGCGCGGGGTGAAGCCTTTCGACACCAGCGTGCGCAGACGCAGGTGGGCGGGATCGTCCATCGCCAAAAACGACATCGTCTTCGATGCGTGCGGTCCGCGTGACACCGGGTCCAGCGACACGCCGTCGCGGTTGGACAGCGTTGTGCTGTTCCGGAAACCTTGCAGCACATCCTGATGCCGCGACAACGCCCAGAACTTCAATTCGTCATTGCGGTACAACGGGGCGTCGTCGCGCAGCCGCTTGTAATACGGGTACGGATCTTCATGGAAGTCGTAGTCGTAAGGATCGAGGACCAGCTCGTGGTCTCCAACATGCACCGTCATTTGGTAGTTGTCTCCTGGCTTGTCTCGCCGGCGCCGGCCAGGATGAGGCGCACCACATAGGTCAGCCGGTCGGCGATCTCGTGATAGGTGAACTCGCCGCTACCCGCCTGCACGAGTGCGCCGAAGAAAGCCATCTCGAGTGCGGCCACGGTGCTGGGGCTGGCGCCGGGCCCGATGGCGGTTGAAATGCGACGGTGGATCTCCGCGCCGATCCGGTCGCGCGCGGCGCTGACCGCAGGATCGGCACCGCCGCCGAGCAACGCCGTTGTGCACGCCGCGCTGACCTCTGGCTCATCGGCCACAACCAGGGCCAGATGGCGCAACGCCTTGTCGACCCGGCTGGGCATGGGGTCGTTGACATCGGTGAAGTAGGGGACCTGGCGGACGAGGTCGAGATAGACCTCGGCGATCAGGTGATTCTTCGAAGAGAAGTAGGTGTAGGCGGTGGCCGCGGCGACTTTGGCGCGGGCCGCCACCGCGCGCACCGTCAGGTCCGCGTACGACTTCTCGCGCAGGGTTTCAATGCCGGCGGCGAGCACCTTGCGGAACGTCTCCTCCTGGCGGCGGTTGCGCGGCGCCTGACCGGTCTGGTGCTCGGCTTGGGATGTGATCGTAACCAGGGCATCGCTGGACACATGTCCAAGCTATCGGATGGACGCGACGCGAGGCAAGCCCGACTGGCAAATATCCTGTTTAATGAGGATTTATTTGGAGCTTCGGCACCGCTGCTGAGATCGGCCCTTGCACCGCCGATAACCTGGCGGCTATGGTGCGATGGGACAATATCGGACAACTGTCCACTCGATTGACTTCGTGGATCTGCCCATTGGAATCGCCAAAGACGGGAGCGGGAGATGGCCCTGTTGGCCGACGGCGTTAGTGCCCTGTTCATCGACGGAAAAATGTCGACCGGAAACGCGGGCACCTTCCCGACGATCAATCCGGCGACCGAAGAAGTGCTGGGCGTCGCTGCCGACGCCGATGCCGACGACATGGGCCGCGCCATCGATGCTGCCCGGCACGCCTTCGACGAGTCGGACTGGTCCCGCAACGCCGAGTTGCGGGTGCGGTGTGTGAGGCAGCTGCGCGATGCGATGCGTGAGCACATCGAGGAGCTGCGCGAGATCACCATCGCCGAAGTCGGCGCGCCGCGGATGCTAACCGGGATCGCTCAGCTCGAAGTCCCGGTCAACGACCTGGCGTTCGCGGCGGATATCGCCGAATCGTACGAATACAGCCAGGATCTCGGCGAGGCGGTGCCGATGGGTATCCCCACCCGGCGCACCATCGCCCGTGAGGCCGTCGGTGTCGTCGGCGCGATCACCCCGTGGAACTTCCCCCACCAGATCAACCTCGCCAAGATTGGGCCCGCGCTGGCCGCCGGAAACACCGTCGTCTTGAAGCCCGCCCCCGATACACCCTGGTGCGCTGCCGTGCTGGGGGAGCTCATCGCCGAGCACACTGACTTTCCGCCCGGCGTGATCAACATCGTCACGTCCAGCGACCACAGCGTGGGTGCGCTGTTGGCCAAAGACCCTCGGGTGGACATGGTTTCGTTCACCGGATCGACCGCCACCGGTCGCAGCGTGATGGCCGACGGCGCCGCGACCATCAAGAAGGTTTTCCTCGAGCTGGGCGGCAAGTCGGCGTTCATCGTCCTCGACGACGCCGATTTGAGCGGCGCGGCGGGCGTGGCGGGGTTCTCGGTGTGCATGCACGCCGGGCAAGGATGCGCAATCACCACCCGGCTGGTGGTGCCCCGGGCGCGGTATGACGAGGCCGTCTCCATCGCGGCCGCGACCGTGGGGGGTATCAAGCCCGGCGACCCCACCGACCCCGGAACCATCTGCGGGCCACTGATTTCGGCTAGGCAACGCGATCGGGTGCAAGGCTATCTCGACTCGGCGATAGCTGAGGGCGGGACGTTCGCGTGCGGAGGAGGCCGACCGGCCGACCGTGAAGCCGGTTTCTTCATCGAGCCCACCGTGATCGCGGGCCTGGGCAACGACGCTCGCTGCGCGCGCGAGGAGATCTTCGGCCCTGTCCTGACGGTGATTCCTCACGACGGCGACGACGACGCCGTGCGCATCGCCAACGACTCGCCATACGGGTTGTCGGGCACCGTGTTCGGCACTGACCCGGATAGGGCGGCGAAGGTTGCCGCGCGGGTCCGCGCGGGCACGATCAATGTCAATGGCGGCGTGTGGTATTCGGCCGATGCACCGTTCGGCGGCTACAAGCAGTCCGGAAACGGGCGCGAGATGGGTTTGGCCGGTTTCGAGGAGTACCTGGAAACCAAAACCATTGCGACAGCGGTCCAGTGACACGGTTGAGAGGAAAAAATGCGGTTTGAAAACAAGGTCGCCATCGTCACCGGCTCCGGCGGTGGCATCGGTCAGGCCTACGCCGAGGCGCTGGCCCGTGAGGGCGCGGCGGTTGTCGTGGCCGATATCAATGCCGAGGCGGCCGAAGGGGTGGCCAAGCAGATCGCCGCTGACGGCGGAACCGCCATCAGCATCCCGGTCGACGTTTCTGATCCGGACTCGGCCAACGAGATGGCCGATCGCACGCTGGCCGAGTTCGGCGGTATCGACTACCTCGTCAACAACGCGGCGATCTTCGGGGGCATGAAGCTGGATTTCCTGCTCACCATCGATCCCGAGTACTACAAGAAGTTCATGAGCGTCAATCTCGATGGCGCGCTGTGGTGCACCCGTTCGGTGGGCAAGAAGATGACCAAGCGCGGCGGAGGTGCGATCGTCAACCAGTCGTCCACCGCTGCGTGGCTGTATTCGAACTACTATGGCTTGGCCAAGGTCGGCATCAACGGCTTGACCCAGCAGCTCTCGCGGGAACTGGGCGGCCGGAACATCCGGATCAACGCGATCGCCCCCGGGCCGATCGATACCGAGGCCAGCCGGACCACCACGCCCAAGGAAATGGTGGACGACATAGTCAAGGGGCTTCCGTTGTCGCGCATGGGAACTCCCGACGATCTGGTCGGCATGTGCCTTTTCCTGCTGTCGGATGAGGCCGCCTGGGTGACGGGGCAGATCTTCAACGTCGACGGCGGGCAGATAATTCGATCATGACTGAAAACATGCGCCTGGGATACATCGGGCTGGGCAACATGGGAGCGCCGATGGCCAAGCGGCTGGTCGGCCGGCCCGGCGGGGTCATTGTGTACGACGTCCGGTCCGAGGCGATGACGCCGCTGGCCGAAGCCGGTGCCAGCCTGGCCGACGGCCTGGCCGACGTCGCGACCGCCGACATCATCAGCGTCACCGTGCTGGACGATGCACAGGTGCGTCAGGTGGTCGGCGAACTGGCGGTCCACGCCAAGCCCGGTACCGTCATCGCGATCCACTCGACGATTAGCGATACCACCGCCGTGGAACTGGCCGGTGAGCTGAAGCAGCGGGGCATTCACATTGTCGATGCACCGGTCAGTGGTGGTGCCGGTGCCGCCGAGAAGGGCGAACTGGCCACCATGGTGGGTGCAGAGCGCGAGGTGTACGAGCGGATCAAGCCGGCATTCAAGCAGTGGGCGTCGCTGGTCATCCATGCCGGTGAGCCGGGCGCGGGGACACGAATGAAGCTGGCCCGCAACATGTTGACGTTCACCTCTTACACCGCCGCGTGCGAGGCCATGAAACTGGCCGAGGCGGCCGGGCTCGATCTGCAGGCACTGGGCCGGGTGGTGCGCCACACCGACAAGCTGACCGGCGGGGCCGGGGCAATAATGGTGCGCGACGATATGAAAGATCTTGAGCCGGACCACTTCCTGTATCAACCGTTCTTGCACACCCGCGGCCTGGGTGAGAAGGATCTGAGTCTGGCGCTGGCTCTGGGTGAAGCCGTATCGGTTGAGCTGCCGCTTGCCGAGCTGGCCTTCGAGGGCTTGGCGGCCGGTCTCGGAGTACCGCACACAGAGAAAGAGACGTAAATGGACGAGCTGCGCCGCAAGGGCCTTGAGAAGATGAACGAGGTCTACGGCTGGGAGATGCCCAATATCGAGGGCGACGCGTACTTCGACCTGACCGTCGATCACCTGTTCGGCAGTATCTGGACCCGACCTGGATTGTCGATGCGCGATAAGCGCATCATGACGTTGACCGCGGTGACCGCGGTCGGGAATCGCGACCTGGCCGAGATCCAAATCAACGCCGCACTGCTCAACGGGGAACTCACCGAGGCTGAACTCAAGGAGATGGCCGTCTTCCTCACCCACTATCTGGGGTTCCCACTGGGTTCGGCGCTCAACGGCGCGGTCGACGCCGTGGCGGCAAAGCGCAAGAAGGCCGCGGCAAAGGGCGCCGGAGAGGACAAGAAGGCCAACGTGGATGCCGCGTTGAAAATCCACTCGGGTAAGAGCGGCGATTAGCAGCTATCCGCGCGGTGCTGGCCGCGTCAGCCGCGCGGTGATACGAACAAGCGCCAGGCAAGGTCTTAGTCATCAGCTCTTTGCCGACAAGTCTTACGACGTTAAGCTCGCGGGCCTCAGTGACGCCAGGCCGCCGGCCATCCTTTGCCCTCGGGTTAGGCATCCTGAAAGGTCCAGCTGAGATCACGGGTGTACACCGGCAGTCGCACAGAATATCCTCAACCGCAGTGTTCGGCGCGGAGTACCGCTGATGCCTGCAGCGCGGTGCCAACGAGCGATAACCAACCTGCAGAAGAACCAGAGGAGAGCTGAGGGGCGCATGGCAAAGGACACGCCGGACGAAGGTGAAGCGCCGATCATCGTCGGCATGGCCGAAGCGGCGATGCACATGTACGTCACCGCTATCGAAGCATTGCCCGATCATGACGACGACGACTTCCGGCCGCGAGTCGAAGTGATCCTCTCTGGCTTGCGCAAGCTGCGGAAGACGCTGAGCGACGCGGCAACCCGCAGCAGGCTCACTCCCAGGGTGATCGTTTCGCTGAGCGAAGCTCGTCAGTGCTACGACGACCTGATGGAACGCGCCGCGGCCGCACCCGGAGCCACGCTGGGCCAGCAGCTCTATGTGGCTCGCCTCCACGCCAAACTTTCGGCGAAGGAGACCGCCAATGGCGCCGGACTGCGCGCGGACCTCCTGGACGACCTGGAAGCCGGTGAGATACCGACCGAGGATGAGACCGTGAAGGTCAAGGGACTGATCGAGGCTCTCGGTCGCGGCTTACCGGCGATCAACGGCAACGAAGGTGAACACGAGCGGTTGCCCGTCGAGTCGTTCGACGAATCGGTGGCCTGAGCCTCCGCTCGGTGGCGGCTCGCAAAAGCCAACTCTCTGATTGCTTCCACGTGTGCGGGTGCTGTAGGCGTACGCCGTCTGCCCGGCTAGTCTGACGTTTCGTGCGCGTCCTGGTGATCGGTTCCGGTGCCCGTGAACATGCCCTGCTGCTCGCGCTCGGGAGGGACCCGCAGGTCACCGGGCTGGCCATCGCCCCCGGTAACGCCGGCACCGCCCGGCTGGCCGAGCAGCACGACGTTGACGTCACCTCCGGCGAGGACGTCGTCGCCCTGGCTCGTGAGGTCCGGGCCGACATGGTGGTCATCGGTCCCGAGGTACCGCTGGTGCTTGGGGTGGCCGACGACGTCCGGGAGGCCGGCATCGTCTGCTTTGGTCCCAGTAGGGACGCCGCTCGCATCGAAGGCTCCAAGGCGTTTGCCAAAGAGGTCATGGCGGCGGCCGGTGTGCGTACCGCCGCTAGCGAAATCATCGACAGTCCAGCGCTTTTGGACGCGGGTCTGGACCGGTTCGGGCCGACCGCCGGTGACCCGAACTGGGTTGTAAAGGACGACCATCTGGCCGCGGGTAAGGGCGTGGTGGTGACGCCGGATCGCGATGCCGCGCGCGCACACGCGGCCGGGCTGCTCGAGTCCGGTCACCCCGTATTGCTGGAGTCCTATTTGGACGGCCCCGAGGTGTCGCTGTTCTGCGTCGTCGACGGCCGGACCGTCGTGCCGTTGCTGCCGGCGCAGGACTTCAAGCGGGTGGGCGAGGGCGACACCGGACCCAACACCGGCGGCATGGGCGCTTATGCGCCGTTGCCCTGGCTTCCCGACGACGTATACCGGGAAGTGATGAGCGAGATCGTCGAACCCGTTGCGGCCGAACTGGTTCAGCGCGGAAGCCCGTTTTCCGGATTGCTGTATGTCGGCCTGGCGATCACCGCGAAAGGGCCGGCGGTGGTCGAGTTCAATTGCCGCTTCGGCGATCCCGAGACGCAGGCCGTGCTGGCCCTGCTGAACTCGCCGCTTGGCCAGCTGCTGTATGCCGCGGGCACCGGTACCCTGGCCGAGTTCGGCGAGTTGCGCTGGCATCAAGGTGCCGCGGTGGCGGTGGTGCTGGCGGCGGAAAACTATCCCGGGCGTCCCCGGGTCGGAGACGTCGTTGTCGGTTCCGAAACTGAGGGGGTGCTGCATGCGGGGACAGCCCGACGCGACGACGGCGCGATCGTGTCCTCCGGCGGCCGGGTGCTATCGGTGGTCGGCATCGGCGCAGACTTGACTGCGGCGCGTACCCGGGCCTACGAGATTCTCAGCTCAATTCGATTGCCGGGCAGTCATTTCCGAAATGACATCGGTCTAGCAGCAGCTGAGGGCAAGATCAGCGTTTAAAAGGCCGCGGCTTGCCCGTCCCGACGTGGATCACTCGCCGCGAAATATCCGCCTTCGAGGCACCAAATCGCTTGGCAGCTACCGAATTGGTTGTAGTCGTCCACAGCGATCAGGTCATGCCCACGGCGTCGGAGCTCTTCGAGCGTCGACGGTGGGAATCCCATTTCGCAGCTGACCTGCGTCCCGTGCACCCAGCGGAACCGCGCGCCGTCACACGCCGCCTGCGGATTTTGGCCGTGGTCGGCAATGCGCACCATCATCTGCACATGGCCCTGGGGCTGCATGGTGCCGCCCATCACTCCGAAGCTCATCACGGGGCTGCCATCCTTGGTGACAAAGCCCGGGATGATCGTGTGATAGGGCCGCTTGTTCGGACCAACCCGGTTCGGATGTCCTTGAACCGCGGCGAAATCCGCCCCCCGATTTTGTAACGAAATCCCTGTGCCCGGCACCACCACTCCGGAGCCGAATCCCATGTAGTTGGACTGAATCATCGACACCATCATCCCCGCAGCGTCGGCGGCGGTCAGATACACGGTGCCCCCTGTCGGGGCGCCCGCGGTTGCCGGCTTGGCCCAGCCGCGGTCGATGAACGCGGCACGCTGCCGCAGATATTCCTTGTCCAGCAGGTGTTCCGCGGGGAAAGGCATGTAGTCGGCGTCGGCGACATAGGCCTGCGCGTCGGCGAAAGCCAGCTTCACCGCTTCGATCTGCAGGTGCACGCTGTCAGCGGAATCGGCTGGGAACGAGGCCATGTCGAACTGCTCCAGGATGCCCAGCGCGATCAGGGCCACGATGCCTTGCCCGTTGGGGGGTATCTCGTGGACGGAGTATTCGCGATAGGTAGTGTCGATCGTGCCCACCCAGTCGGCGCGATGAGCGGCGAGGTCGCCCGCACGCATGGCGCCGCCGTTGGCGGCCGCATGCGACTCGAGTCTGTCCGCTAGTTCCCCACGGTAAAACGCCTCGCCGTTGGTTGCCGCGATCTTCTCGAGCGTGGCCGCATGGTCGGGAAACCTAAACCGCTCACCGGGTTTCGGCGCCCGTCCGCCGGGCATGAACGCCTCGGCGAACCCGGGCTGGTCCTTGAAGAGCGGGACCTGCGCCGCCCATTGGTCGGCGATCGTCGGTGAGACCAGGAAGCCGTCGTGGCCATAGGAGATCGCGGGTTCGAACAGCTTCTCGAACGGAAGCTTTCCGAACTTGCTGTGCAGTTCGGCCCACGCCGACACGGCCCCGGGCACGATCACCGAATTCCAGCCGAGCGCGGGAACGGCGTTGCCGTCGAAGTACTCTGGCGTCCACGCCGCGGGCGACCGGCCCGATGCATTCAGTCCATGCAATCGCCCGCCGTCCCAGACGATGGCGAAGGCGTCCGAGCCGATGCCGTTGGACACCGGCTCCACGATGGTCAGGGTGATGGCCGTGGCGACGGCGGCGTCGACCGCGTTCCCGCCCTGGGTGAGCATGCGAAGACCCGCCTGGGCGGCGAGCGGTTGTGACGTGCACACCACGTTCGCGGCCAGAATGGGTTTGCGCGGCCAGGAGTAGGGGAAGCTCCAACCGAACGGCGTGGTCACCGTCGGATCGTCGCACGGATTTGATACGGCTGAGGAGAGTGGGCTGTCCTCAAATTTGATAGCGCATGCGCTATCAAATTTTGGAACCACATGGTGACCTGCTGACGGTGCGGGAGTGGCCTGTGTGGCAACAGGGCCGTCAGGCCGTCAACAGCGGCGCCATCCAGGTCAGCTCGGCCGGCAGCTGTGAGCTCCAGAATTCCGCGCCATGTCCGCCGGGGGAGAAACCGCCCGCGGGCGGGTTGGGCAGTTGAGCAGTGAACTGTTTGGTGGCCGCGTAGAACGGGTCGCTGTCGCCGCAATCCACCCGGATCGGGATCGATGCCAGCGCAGGCATTCCGAACACCGAGTTCGCCGCGAAGTCGTCGGCGCCGTCGAATGCGCCGGGCGCGGCCGCGCCGGACGACAACCACAGGGCCGGGCTCACCGCACAGATCGCGGCGGTACGCGCGGGTCCCAGCCGCCCGCCCAGCAGCAATGCACCGTAGCCACCCATCGACCAGCCCAGGAAGGCCACCCGCGAAGTATCCAGACGCTGGGTATCCAGCATCGGTAGCAGTTCGTTGAGCACCATCGCCCCGGCGTCTTCGTCGGATGCCCTCTTGTGCCAATAGCCGCCGCCACCGTCGACGGCGACCACCGCGAATGGCGGCAGCCCGGCGTTGACGGCCTGGGCCAGTCCCTGCTCGACGCCGCCGGCCATCACGGTGGACGCGTCACTGCCCTTACCGTGCAGCGCGATCACCGGTCGCAGCGCCTTGGTTTGGCCCGGCGGACGCGCGATCGCCCAGTTGGTCGATATTCCGCCGCGCGCCGCCGACACGAAGGAACCGGTCGTCATGGTTGGCGCTGCCTGAGCCGACGGGGCCGGCTCAAGCGGCGGCGCCGGTGCCAACGGAACTTGAGTACTGGCCCTCGACACCGGGATGGCTTGAGATGTGCGGGGCCCGAACAGGATGTCGAGCCCATACACGCCGGCCGCGCCGGCGGCCACGCTGGCACCAAGACTGAGCACTGCGCGGCGGCTCAAGTCGGGCATGCGCGCAATCATGCCATGGCCGTTTGGCCGAAATGGCATCGCAGTACCACTTTGACTGGCACCATGGCTATTCGTGACAGCAGCAGTTACTCCGAAAGGAGAACGTCGACGGTACGCGCTTGTCAGCGCGGCCGCCGAGTTGCTTGCCGAAGGCGGGTTCGAAGTGGTGCGACACCGAGCGGTCGCTCAGCGGGCCGGCCTGCCGCTGGCGTCCACCACTTATTACTTCTCGTCTCTCGACGATTTGATCGCCCGCGCGGTCGAACACATCGGCATGATCGAGGTAGCGCAGCTGCGGTCCCGGGTCAATGCTTTGTCCCGGCGACGCCGTGGGCCCGAGACCACCGCTGAGATGCTGGTTGAGTTGCTCGTGGAGGACGTGTCCGGTCCGGGACTCGCCGACCAGTTGATTTCGCGATATGAGCGACTTCTTGCCTGTACCCGCCTGCCCGCGTTGCGTGAGACCATGCGCCGCAACTTGCGGCAGCGCGCCGAGGCCGTGGCCGAGGCCATCGAGCGATCCGGCCGATCCGTGCATATCGAGTTAGTCCGGACGCTGCTCTGTGCGGTCGATGGTTCGGTCGTTTCCGCATTGGTCGAGGGCCGCGATCCGCGCACGGCCGCGCTGCAGACAGTGGTCGAACTCATCGAGGTGCTGGCACCCATCGATCACCGCGCTGTGCCGATCTGACCCGGTCGCACTACGGGCGAATCAGCTTTGGGGGCAGCGACGGCGTCACGATGTACCCGGTGGCGAAGTCCCCATACACCGTGACACCGGCCGGGCAGCGCTGGGCGTACAACGCCACGTAGGCGCAGACGACGGCGTCGACGGGATCCTCGGCGCGGCGCAGATCGCTCTTGCGTTGCGCGGCGACCACCCGCCGGCGCAGCTCGACCCAGGCGTCATGACCGGCGACACGCATCGGGACCGCAGTGCGCGCGAGATCCTCGATGCCGTCCATCAGCAGTAGTAGCTCCGATTTGAGCCGGTCGACGCTACGGCCGGGTTTGGCTTTGTACTTCAACGTCCGCGCCAGCCGGAACAGCACCACCGTCGCCGGGTGCGGGTACACCTCGATGGCGCGCCGCGAGGCCGATGACCGCGGGTCCATATCGAGGCCCAGCGCCTGCGCCAATCGTGCCGCGCGCGGAACATCGGCGAACTCCGGTTTCCCGGTGTTGGCCGGGTGTGCGCCGGCTTCGAACCTGCGGAAGTCACGGTTGAGCGCGGTCTCGGCCGGTCGCTGGCCGGTGCTGTTGGTCACCACTAGCGGGGCATCGAAGGCGACCAGGCAATCGCTGCGCAGGTACGGTCGCAACGCGGCCAGGATCTCGTCATCGTCGCGGACCGCGTCGACGCTCGCCAGATAGCCGTCGGCGTCGACGACGGCGACACCGGTCGGATTACGACCCGCCCAGGCGAGGTCGACGCCGGCGAAGAACATCTGCATAGGCTATGGCCGCGGCGGTGGTGCGGCAGCCTCGAATGTGACGCTACGGCGATTTTCTGCCCGATTTTTCGCCGCCACGTTGCGCCCGGCGATGAGAAGACAGGGACCCGCCGACCGTAAGCTGTGTCTTTGTGAGCATTCCGAATGTGCTGGCCGCCCGGTACGCCAGCGCCGAGATGGTTGCGATCTGGTCGCCGGAGGCCAAGGTCCTCGCGGAGCGGCGGCTGTGGCTGGCCGTGCTACGCGCGCAGGCGGAACTGGGCGTTGCGGTGTCCCAGGAGGCGATCGCCGACTACGAGCGAGTGCTCGACGACGTGGACTTGGCTTCGATCGCCGCCCGCGAACGAGTGCTGCGCCACGACGTGAAGGCCCGCATCGAGGAGTTCAACGCGCTGGCCGGCCACGAGCATGTGCACAAGGGAATGACCAGTCGTGATCTGACCGAGAACGTGGAGCAGCTGCAGATCCGACGGTCGCTGGAATTGGTTTTCGCACACGGTGTGGCGGTGGCGGCGCGGCTCGCTGAACGGGCCGCGACTTATCGCGATCTGGTGATGGCCGGACGCAGCCACAACGTGGCTGCGCAAGCCACCACGATGGGCAAGCGATTCGCCTCCGCGGCGCAGGAGACGCTGATCGCGTTGACCAGGCTGCGGGAGTTGATCGACCGCTACCCGTTGCGTGGCATCAAGGGCCCGATGGGAACCGCGCAGGACATGCTCGACCTGCTGGGCGGCGATGCGGCCAAGCTGGCCGAGCTCGAGCATCGCGTGGCCGAATTCTTGGGCTTTGCAACGGTTTTGACCAGCGTGGGACAGGTGTATCCACGTTCGCTGGACCATGATGTGATCTCCGCGTTGGTGCAACTCGGCGGCGGACCGTCGTCGATGGCCCACACCATCCGGTTGATGGCCGGGCACGAACTCGTCACCGAGGGTTTCGCGCCGGGGCAGGTCGGGTCCTCGGCGATGCCACACAAGATGAATACGCGCAGTTGTGAACGGGTCAACGGGCTACAGGTGGTGTTGCGCGGCTACGCGTCGATGGCGGCCGAACTGGCGGGCGCGCAGTGGAACGAGGGCGACGTGTTCTGCTCGGTGGTGCGCCGAGTTGCCTTGCCGGACAGCTTCTTTGCGATCGACGGGCAGATCGAGACCTTCTTGACGGTGCTCGACGAGTTCGGTGCGTACCCCGCGGTGATCCAGCGCGAACTAGATCGCTACTTGCCGTTCCTGGCCACCACCAAGGTGTTGATCGCGGCGGTGCGCGCCGGTATGGGGCGAGAGGCCGCGCATCATGTGATTTCCGAACACGCCGTGGCGACGGCGCTGGCGATGCGGGAACGCGGTGCCGAGCCTGACCTGCTGGACCGGCTGGCCGCCGACGAGCGGCTGCCGTTGGACCGTGCCGCGCTGGACGCCGCGCTGGCCGACAAGAAGGTGTTCACCGGGGCCGCCGGTGACCAGGTCGACGATGTCGTCGCGCTGGTGGACACGCTGGTGGGCCGATACCCGGAGGCGGCGAAGTACACCCCCGGTGCGATCCTGTGACTCTGGCCGGCGCGCTAGCGGGGATCGACTTCACCGATCTGGACAACTTCGCCAACGGATTTCCGCACGAGCTGTTCGCCGTCCATCGGCGTGAGGCGCCGGTGTACTGGCACCAACCGACCGACAACACCCCCGACGGAGAGGGCTTTTGGTCGGTCGCTACGCATGCCGAAACGCTTGAGGTGCTGCGTGATCCGGTCACTTACTCGTCGGTCACCGGAGGTTTGCGGCCGTTTGGCGGGACGCTGTTGCAGGACTTGGCCATCGCGGGCCAGGTGCTCAACATGATGGACGACCCGCGGCATTCGCAAATTCGGCGACTCGTCAGCTCCGGGCTGACCCCCCGGATGATCGGTCTGGTCGAGGACGATCTCCGGGCCAGGACGCGCCGGCTGCTGGATGCGGTGGTGCCGGGCGAAGCATTCGACTTCCTGGTCGACATCGCCGCGGAACTGCCGATGCAGATGATCTGCATCCTGCTGGGAGTGCCGGAATCCGAACGGCATTGGCTCTTCGAGGCCATCGAGCCGCAGTTCGACTTCGGCGGCTCGCGAAAGGCATCCCTTTCGCAGTTGTCGGTCTCCGAAACTGCCGCAGAGGCCGGCTCGCGGATGTATGCCTACGGCCAGCAGTTGATCGCCGCGAAGCGCGCTGAGCCGACCGATGACATGCTGTCGGTCGTCGCTAATGCGATGCTCGATGACGCGGACGCACCGGCCCTTTCGGATCTCGAGTTGTACCTGTTCTTCAGCCTGCTGTTCAGTGCCGGTGCGGAGACGACGCGCAACGCGGTCGCCGGTGGGCTACTGGCGTTGGCCGACCATCCGGGGCAATTGCGCGCGCTGCGTGCCGATCTCGACATGCTGCCGACGGCGGTCGAAGAGATGGTTCGGTGGACGTCACCTTCGCCGTCCAAGCGGCGCACCGCCACCCGCGACGTCACGCTCGGCGGACAGTCGATCGAGGCGGGACAGAAGGTGCAGATCTGGGAGGGCTCGGCCAACCGCGACGCCAGCGTGTTCGATCGCGCCGACGAATTCGACATCGGCCGAAAACCGAACCCGCACCTGGGCTTCGGCCAGGGTGTGCACTACTGTCTCGGCGCAAATCTGGCCCGTCTGGAACTGCGAGTCCTCTACGAGGAACTGCTATCGCGGTTTTCCACGGCGCGGGTTGTCCGGCCAGTCGAATGGACTCGCAGCAACCGGCATACCGGCATCCGGCACCTCGTCGTAGAACTGGCTGAGGAACGGTGATATTGCGGTCGTTGATCACCGTGTCGCTGGTGTTTTTCTGGGAGGCGTTGGCGGCGTGGCTGATTGTCGTCGTCGCCGAGCTACTGCGCCTGGCGCGCGGTCGTTAGTCCGCTCGAATCGCGATCCCCGCCGACCGCAGTTCGAGCGCGGCCAGCGCCTGGATGGTGCCGGGGTCCTCGCGGCGCCACCCACCGACCGGATCCGCGCTGACGGCGGCCAGTTTGCGTGGCGGCCGGTTGGTCAGTGCCCGCAGCGCCAGCAGTTGCTCGCCGGCCGGGGTGGCGGCCAGGGCGGTCACCGTTCGTTTGCGCCGGAAGAACCGGAGCCGCAGGAACAACCACGGCACGACCGCTATCAGGATCGGGAGGGCGACGACCGCCATCGCGAGCAGCACCGCGAGCCAGCTCGCTGTGGTGTCCAGGTCGTGTCCGGCGCCGGCGATGTCGAGGGCAGCCTGGCTGGCAGCGGTGAGCGGCTTGCTGACCGCGTCCCCGACTAGCGGAATATGCTGCGCGCCATGGCCAGCCGACGCGAGGTTGCCCGCGATGCCGTGCGCGCCGCTTTCGACTTGCCGGCCGGCTTCGGCGATTGTCGAGATTGCGTCGTAGACGGCCATACCGACGAGCAGCCAGATCGCGGTCCACACGACGACGGCGAAATCGCTGAACAGTTGAGCCAGCAGCCGGACGGGTCTGGTGGAGTAGGGCAAGAACCGGGATGTCATAACCTAAATACCAGCACAGCTCCCGGCACAGGGTCGGCCGTGCGGCGCCCGATAGGCTGACCCGATGCGCCCCGCATTGTCCGACTACCAGCATTTGGCCAGCGGCAAGGTCCGTGAGCTGTACCGCGTCGACGACGGGCACCTGCTGCTGGTCGCGACCGACCGGATCTCTGCGTACGACTACGTCCTGGACAGCACAATCCCCGACAAGGGGCGCATCCTGACCGCGATGAGCGTGTTCTTCTTCGGCCTCGTCGACGCCCCCAACCACCTGGCCGGACCGCCGGATGACCCGCGCATCCCCGACGAGGTGCTTGGCCGCGCTCTGGTGGTGCGGCAGCTCGAGATGCTCCCGGTGGAGTGTGTGGCACGCGGTTACCTGACCGGCTCGGGATTGCTCGACTACCAGGCGACCGGGAAGGTCTGCGGTATCAGTTTGCCTCCCGGTCTCGCCGAGGCCAGCAAGTTTGTCACGCCGTTGTTCACCCCGGCGACGAAAGCCGCACTGGGGGACCACGATGAGAACATTTCGTTTGCCCGGGTGATCGAGATGGTGGGCGCGGTGCGCGCCAACCAGCTACGCGACCGCACGCTGCAGATTTATGTTCAAGCCGCCAGTCACGCCCTGACCAGGGGAATCATCATCGCCGACACCAAGTTCGAATTCGGCACCGACCGCGATGGCAACCTGGTGCTGGCCGACGAGATCTTTACACCGGACTCCTCGCGGTATTGGCCGGCCGAGGATTACCGCGAGGGCGTTGTCCAAACCAGCTTCGACAAGCAGTTCGTCCGCAACTGGCTCACCGGTCCCGAGTCCGGCTGGGACCGTCACGGCTCCCAACCTCCGCCACCGCTTCCGGACGACATCATCGACGTCACCCGCGACCGTTACATCAATGCCTACGAACGGATTTCCGGCATGAGCTTCGATGACTGGATCGGTCCGGGCGCATGACAGAGTCTGTTGCACAGACGCCTTTACCGCCGGTCGCCAAGCGGGTGGAGACCCGGCGGGAGCACCACGGGGACGTGTTCGTCGACCCGTACGAATGGCTACGCGACAAGGCCGACCCTGAAGTTATTGGCTACCTCGAGGCTGAAAACGACTATGTCGATCACGTGACTGCTCACCTTGAATCGTTGCGACAGCGGATTTTCGGCGAGATCAAGGCGCGCACCAAGGAAACCGACCTCTCGGTGCCCACTCGTCAGGGCGACTGGTGGTACTACGCCCGCAGCTTCGAAGGAAAGCAATATCGTGCCCAATGCCGGTGTCCGGTAGCCGATCCCGATGATTGGACCCCACCGCCGCTAGACGAGAACACCGAGATACCCGGTGAACAGATTTTGCTCGACTCGAATATCGAGGCTGAGGGACACGACTTCTTCGCGCTGGGCGCCGCGATGGTCAGCCTGGATGCCAATCTGCTGGCGTACTCTGTCGACACCGTTGGCGACGAACGCTATACCTTGCGGTTCAAAGATTTACGAACTGACGAGATGTTCCCCGACGAGATCGCCGATATCGGTGCAGGAGTGACCTGGGCTGCCGACAACCGCACCGTCTACTACGTGACCTTGGACGCCGCCCATCGTCCGGACAAGGTGTGGCGGTATCGGCTGGGCTCCGGCGAGCCGTCGGAGTTGGTCTGTCACGAAGCCGACGAACGCTTCTGGCTCGGGGTGGGACTCACCCGAAGCGAAGCCTACGTATTCATTGCCTCCGGTTCGTCCATCACGTCCGAGGTCCGCTACGCGAACTCCGCTGACCCCCACGCAGAGTTCACCATGGTGCTGCCACGACGTGAAGGTGTCGAGTATGCGGTGGAGCACGCGGTAGTCGGGGGACAGGATCGATTCTTGATCCTGCACAACGACGGCGCGGTGAACTTCACGCTCACCGAGGCGCCCGTCAGCGATCCGGCGCAGCAGCGCATCCTGATCCCGCATCGCGACGATGTTCGGCTCGATGGCGTGGATGCCTTCGCCGATCAGCTGGTCGTCAGCTACCGGCGCGAGGCATTGCCTCGGATCCAGCTGTGGCCCGTTGACTCCGACGGCGGCTACGGTGAGCCCGAAGAGATCTCGTTCGAATCCGAGCTGATGTCGTCCGGCCTGGGTGGCAATCCGAATTGGAAGTCGCCCAAACTTCGGATCCGAGCAGGGTCTCTGGTCATTCCGACCCGCATCTACGACATCGACTTGGCCAGCGGTGAGCGCGTCCTACTGCGTGAGCAACCTGTGCTTGGCGACTACCGGCGCGCCGACTACGTGGAGCGGCGCGACTGGGCGCATGCCGATGACGGCACCAGGATCCCGGTGTCGATCGTGCACCGCGCTGACCTCGAGTTCCCGGCGCCCGCGGTGCTTTACGGCTATGGCGCCTACGAGATTTGCACGGATCCAAGCTTCTCCATCGCACGGTTGTCGCTGCTGGACCGGGGCATGGTATTCGTCATCGCCCATGTCCGCGGCGGCGGCGAGATGGGCCGGCTGTGGTACGAGCACGGCAAGTTACTTGAGAAGAAGAACACCTTCACCGACTTCGTCGCGGTGGCAAAGCATTTAGTGGACTCGGGACTGACTCGACCGCGAGAGTTGGTGGCACTGGGTGGCAGTGCGGGGGGTCTGCTGGTGGGCGCGGTGGCGAACTTGGCTCCGGATCTCTTCGCCGGAATCCTCGCGCAAGTCCCGTTCGTCGACCCACTGACCACTATCTTGGATCCCGCGTTACCGCTGACCGTCACCGAGTGGGACGAATGGGGAAACCCGTTGAGCGACAGCGAAGTCTACTCCTACATGAAGTCATATTCGCCCTACGAGAACGTCGAGACCAAGCGGTACCCGGCCATCCTGGCGATGACATCGCTGAACGACACCAGGGTGTATTACGTGGAGCCGGCCAAGTGGGTCGCGGCATTGCGGCACGCGAACGCCAACGGCAACGGCAACGGCAACGGCAACGGCAACGGCAACCCGATACTGCTCAAGACCCAAATGGCGGCGGGTCATGGCGGCGTCAGTGGTCGTTACCGAGCATGGGAAGAGACCGCATTTCAGTACGCCTGGCTGCTAGCCGCTGCCGACGGCGACCGCTATGGCCGCGG
>DASZLQ010000177.1:0-35494 GCA_035552295.1 Mycobacterium sp.
TAACCGGGTGGTTCATGGTCGGGTGGTCGCCCGAGTTCCCGATTGGCGAGGTGCGGCCGCTCCACTATTTCGGCGAGGATCTGGTGGCCTATCGCGACGAGTCGGGTGAGCTGCACGTCCTGGAAGCGCACTGCAAACACCTCGGCGCGCACATCGGCCACGGCGGCAAGGTGGTGGGCGACTGGGTCCAGTGCCCGTTCCACGGGTGGCGCTGGGGCCCGGACGGAACCAATCGATACATCCCCTACCAACCGGACCGGCCCAATCGCGCGCTGCGGCTGCGGGTGTTTCCCGTCCGGGAGCAGTACGACTGTGTGTTCCTATGGCACCAGCCGGACGGCAAGGAGCCGCAATGGGAAATGCCGGACATTTTCCGCAAGTTCCCGCAGTTCGAGACCGATCCGGCGGCCTATTACCGGGCATATCCGGAATTCTCCCGGCGGGCGGAGCGCGAACCGGTGCACCCGCAGATCGTGGCCGAGAACGCCCCCGACAGTGCCCACTTCGAGTACGTACACCACGCCACCGTGACGCCCAGGGTGCTGGACTGGCAGATCGTCGACCACGAGTGGCAATTCATCGCCGGTTGGCCCGACGCCAGCAGTGACAACCCCGAGGATCTCGCGTTGCGGTTCCACAGCCACTTGTTCGGCCTCGGCGGTGCGATCAGCGCCTTCGAGGGCGCGCAGAATCATCGGCTGATCTTCACCTGCACGCCGGTCGACGATGAATGTTCGGACCTGTTCTACTCGATCTGGTGGCCACGAACCCCCGGCGACACTGCCCACGTGCCGCACGGCAAGCTGCGCGAGCACATCGAAAAGCAGTTCCTGTCCACCGTCTTTGGCGACCTGCAAATTTGGCGCTACCAGAAGTACGTCGAACGTCCGCCGCTCTCCAAGGTCGACGCGAAAGGGTATATGGCACTGCGCAAGTGGGCGACCCAGTTCTACGACGTGCCGGCATGACGGCGCTTGCTGAACTCGCGGCCCCCGCGCATACCGCGATCGTCACCCAGGAATGCCAGGGCGCGGTCATCGGGCCCGACGCCGGGTTGGCGCAGCTGGCCGAGGAGGCCCGCCGAGTCGCCCTACCGAACATCGTGCGGCTGTTGCCGGCGGCGCGGGCGGTCGGGGTGCGCGTCGTGCACTGCCTGGTGCAGCGACGCCCCGACGGGCTCGGCTCCAACCACAACGCTAAGATCTTTGCCATCGGACGCGGCGACGTCGGCATCACTCCCGGTACCCCCGGAGCGGCGCTGCTGCCCGAATTGGGTCCTGAGCCAACGGATCTGGTTCTCAGCAGGTGGCACGGCGTCGGACCGATGGGGGGCACCGACCTCGACGCGGTGCTGCGGAACCTCGGCGTGTCCACCATCGTGGTGGTCGGCGTTTCGCTGAATATCGCGATACCCAACGTCGTCATGGACGCGGTCAACGCCGCCTACCGCGTCGTCGTGCCCGGTGATGCCGTCGCCGGCATCCCGACCGAGTATGGGGAGGCCATCATCGCCAACACCCTGTCGCTGCTGGCGACCATCACCACGACCGACGATCTGCTGCGGGCATGGACACAGCCATGACCGACACCGCAACCCAATTCACGGTGCCAGCCGTCGCGAAGGCCGTCGCGGCCGCGATCCCTGGCCGGGAGCTGCTGATTCAAGGCGGGCAGCGTCACAGCTACGCCCAGGTCATCGAGCGATCGAACCGACTCGCCGCATACCTGCACTCGCGGGGACTGGGATGCCACACCGAGCGCTCCGTGCTTGCCGGCCATGCGGTGGGCCAGGACCTGCTTGGCATCTACGCCTACAACGGAAATGAATTCATCGAGGCGTTGCTCGGCACATTCGGAGCGCGAGTTGCGCCATTCAACGTCAACTTTCGGTATGTCAAAAGTGAGCTGCAGTATCTACTGGCGGACTCGGGGGCGACAGCGCTGATCTACCATTCCGCGTTTGCGCCGCGAGTGGCCGAAGTGCTTCCCGATCTTCCGCAGCTACGCGTGCTGATTCAGATCGCCGACGACTCGGGTAACGACTTGGTGTACGGCGCAGTGGATTACGAAACTATCGTCGCATCCAGCTCGCCGGCGCCACCACCGATGCAGCCTTCACCCGATGACTTGTACGTCCTGTACACCGGTGGCACCACGGGCATGCCGAAGGGCGTGCTGTGGCGCCAGCATGACATCTTCATGACGTCGTTCGGCGGGCGCAATCTCATGACCGGCGAGCCCTTCGGCTCCGTCGACGAGATTGCGGCGGGGGTGGTCGCGGGCCCCGGCACCAAGTTGATGATTCTGCCGCCGCTGATCCACGGTGCAGCCCAGTGGAGCGTGATGACGGCAATCACGACCGGGCAGTCCGTCGTCCTCGGATCGGTCGTCGATCATTTGGACGCCGACGACGCGGTTCGCACCATCGAGCGTGAACGCGTATCCGTGGTGACCGTGGTAGGTGACGCGATGGCGCGCCCCTTGGTCGCCGCCATCGAGAAGGGCATCGCCGATGTGTCGTCGTTGGCCGTGGTTGCCAATGGCGGCGCATTGCTCACCCCGTTCGTCAAGCAACGCCTGATCGAAGCACTGCCGAACGCCATGGTCGTCGATGGCGTCGGATCGTCGGAGACCGGGTCGCAGATGCACCACATGTCGATGTCGGGGGCGGTATCGACCGGCACGTTCAACGCCGGACCCGACACCTTCGTTGCGGCCGAAGACCTGACCGCGATCCTGCAGCCTGGTCACGACGGCATGGGCTGGCTGGCGCAGCGAGGCTACGTTCCGCTCGGTTACAAGGGCGACGCAGCCAAGACCGCCGCGACGTTCCCGGTGATCGATGGCGTGCGTTACGCGGTCCCCGGCGACCGGGCACGTCACCGCGCGGACAGCAGCATCGAGTTGCTGGGCCGGGACTCGGTGACGATCAATTCCGGTGGCGAGAAGATCTTCGTCGAGGAGGTCGAAACGGCGATTGCGTCGCATCCCGCGGTGGCCGACGTGGTGGTCACCGGACGGCCGAGCGAGCGCTGGGGACAGGAGGTGGTTGCCGTGGTCGCCCTAGCCGAAGGCGCCGACGCCAGCGTCGACGAGCTGGTCGCCCATGCCGCACAGTCCCTGGCTCGCTACAAACTTCCCAAAGCGATCGTGTTCCGCACCGTCATAGAGCGCAGCCCGTCGGGCAAGGCCGACTACCGGTGGGCACGTGAGCAGGCGGTGAATGGATGAAGTACCAAGGCCGCGTCGCCGTCGTCACCGGTGCCGGCTCCGGTATCGGCCGTGCTTTAACGTGTGCTCTCACTCGGAACGGAGCACACGTCGCGGCATCCGACATCGACCAACGGGGTCTGGCTGAAACTCAAGCAGCTTGCCACCCCGGCCAAGTCACGACGTTTCAGGTCGACGTCGCCGACCGCGACGCGGTGTTCGAATACGCCCAAGACGTGCGCAGCCAACTCGGGCCTGCCTCAATGGTGTTCAACAATGCCGGGGTTGATCTCTTCGCCGGCGTTGCCGACATGTCCTGGAAGGACTTCGACTGGCTGATCGGCATCAACATCGGCGGCGTTGTCAACGGAACCAAGGCCTTTCTGCCGCAGCTCATCGAGTCGGGTTCTTCCCAGCGCCCCGCGCGGCTGGTCAACCTGTCCAGTGCCTTCGGTCTGATCGCGGTTCCCTACCAAGGTGCCTACAGCGCTTCGAAGTTCGCGGTGCGCGGCCTCACGGAAGCCCTCCGGCAGGAGATGATCATCGAACGCCACCCCGTCACCGTGCATTGCGTGCACCCAGGCGTCGTGCGCACCAACTTTGGAGTCAACATGCGCACCGCCGATGCCCAGGATCCTGACCTCGCGGCGAAACTCTTTGAACGAGCGGCACTTACCTCCGCAGCGAAGGCCGCCCGGACCATCCTCCGAGGAGCTGAGAAAAACCGCGCCAGAATCCTCATCGGGCCCGACGGGCGCGCCGCGGCCGCGGTGCCTCGCCTCCTCGGCGCGCGATACGCGGGCCTCTTTGCCCGCGGAGCGCGACTCACGAACTTCGGTTCAGCCCACGCCGGCGGCTGACGCAAGTCGACGCCCATATTGTCTACTGTAAGAATTACAGTACGATCTTACGCAAAGACTGTCCGTTCGAGGCCATGATGTTGGAGATCAGGTGACGACCAACGTTCACACCGCCGCCGGCACCGGCGACGAAACCGTCAGCCTGCGCGACCCCTACCCCTTCTTCGCCCATAAGCGCCGGCAGGCCGGCGTCTTCCGCGGCACCGTCATGGACTACTCGAAGACGCCGGAGTCCCTGATACCTAAGCGGGAGTACTCCGCGATGTCGTTCAACGCGGTCAACACAGTATTTCGGGACGGCCGGGTGTTCAGCTCCGAGCCGTACGACAAGACAATTGGCCTGTTCATGGGTCCCACCATCCTGGCGATGGAGGGAAAGAAGCATCGCGAGCATCGCAACCTGGTGTCCGCGGCATTCAAGTCCAAAGCGCTGACCCGCTGGGAGCCCGCCACTGTGCGGCCGGTCTGCAATGCGTTGATAGACGAATTCATCGACACCGGTGAAGCCGACCTGGTCCGGAATTTCACCTTCGAGTTCCCCACCCGGGTCATCGCCCGGCTGCTCGGTCTTCCCGACGAAGACTTGGGGATGTTCCATAAGCGCGCGGTGGAGTTGATCAGCTACCACATCAACTATGAACGGGCCTTCGAGGCGTCGGCGGCGCTCAAGGATTACTTCGTCGAGCAGATCGAGCAGCGCAAATCCAAACCCACCGAGGACATCATCGGCGACCTTGTCACCGCCGAGATCGACGGCGAAAAACTCAGCGACGAAGCCATCTACTCCTTCTTGCGGCTGCTGCTGCCCGCCGGATTGGAGACCACGTACCGGTCCTCGGGAAACCTGCTGGATCTGCTTCTCACCCATCCCGACCAATTCGCCGCGCTGCAAGCCGACCTCGAACTGATCCCCCAGGCCATCGAGGAAGGGCTGCGCTTCGAGACTCCCCTGACCACCGTGCAGCGGTTCGCAACTGAGGACACCGAAGTGGAAGGTGTTGAGATTCCGGCACGCTCGGTGATCGGCGTGTGCATCGGTTCAGCGAATCGCGACGAACAGCGCTGGGAGCGTTCGGAGGAATTCGACATCTTCCGCAAGCACATGCCGCACATCTCCTTCGCCGCCGGCGAGCACACCTGTTTGGGCCTGCACCTGGCGCGGCTGGAAACCCGCGTCGCACTCGAATGCCTGCTGAATCGGGTGACCAACGTCAAGCTGCTGACCGGCGACGACCCGCATATCCACGGCCAGCCCTTCCGTTCGCCGACGGCGCTTCCGGTGACGTTCGACGCGAAGTAGGGTCCGGGGAATGGTCAAGGTAATGGAGGGCTTTCGGGTCCTGGAGCTTGCGCAATTCACGTTCGTCCCGGCGGCGGGGGCCATCCTCGCGGACTGGGGCGCGGACGTCCTCAAGGTCGAGCACCCGGTTCGCGGCGACACCCAACGCGGCTTCCTCAACATGGGCGGCATCCAGGTCGACCCGGACCGGCACCCGCTGATGGAGCATCCCAACCGGGGCAAGCGCAGCATCGGAATCGATGTCTCCACCCCGGGCGGTCAGGAAGTGATCTACGAACTGGCCAAGACCTCGGATGTGTTCCTCACCAACTACATGCCGGCGCAGCGACAGAAACACAAATTCGACGTGGAACACATCCGCGCGGCGAACCCGAACATTGTGTATGCCCGCGGTTCGGCGTACGGCGACAAGGGCGCCGAGCGTGACGTCGGAGGATATGACGGCACAGCCTTCTGGACGCGCAGCGGCGTCGGGTACGCGCTGACACCGGCGGAGCTAGGCGGCGCACTGGGACAGGGCATTCCCGCGTTCGGCGATTCCATCGGTGGCATGTTCATCGCCGGCGGCATCTCGGCCGCGTTGCTGCATCGCGAGCGCAGCGGCGAAGCCCTGGAGCTTGATGTGTCGTTGCTGAGCACGGCCTGGTGGGCGGCGGGAGCGAGCGTGACGCAGGGTATGGAGACCGGCGAGGTCATGCGCACAACCATGCCCGGATCCGTCGCGCCGTCGGTGAATCCGTTCATGGGCAACTACCAAACCTCCGACGGCGGCACGATCAACCTGTGCATCATCAGCCCGACCGGGTTGATCCGCGACACCTTCGAGCACCTCGGCATCCCTGAGGCGGCCGACGATCCCCGTTTTTCCGACGTACTCCCGTTGATACAGAACGCCGACGCGGCCGCCGAACTGATCGCGAAGGCCTTCGCCGGCAAGCCTTTTGAGTACTGGCGGCAGCACCTGAAAACGATGAAAGGTCAGTGGGCGCCGTTCCAGAGCCTCATCGACCTGGCCAACGACCAGCAGGCCATTGCCAACGACATGATCAGCGAAGTCGAGCTCGCCAGCGGTGGCACACCGTTCAAGGTCGTACGCGGTCCGGTGCAGTTCAACCATGAGCCGCTGGTGACCACCAGGGCACCGCAGGCCTCCGAGCACACCGAGATCGTTCTAATGGAGCTGGGAATGGACTGGGACCGCATCGCGGAACTCAAGGAATCGGGAGCCATTGCTTGAACGATGTCGCCGTCATCGGTGTGGGTCTGCATCCATTCGGTCGCTTCGAGGGCAAGTCCGCGATGGAGATGGCCGCCGACGCCATCCGGCTCGCGCTGGCCGACGCGGGCGTCGACTGGAAGGACATCCAGTTCGCGGTCGGCGGCAGCTGGACGGTGGCCAACCCGGACGCAATCGTCGGCATGGTCGGGCTCACCGGTATCCCGTTCACCGATGTCTTCAACGCCTGTGCCACGGCCGCCAGCGCGACCAAATTGTGTGCCGACGGCATCCGATTGGGTGACTACGACATCGGTATCGCGGTGGGCATGGACAAGCACCCGCGCGGCGCCTTCACCGAAGATCCTGCCCTGGTCGGGATGCCGAGCTGGTACGCCGAGAACGGGCAGTACCTCACCACCCAGTTCTTCGGCATGAAGGCCAACCGCTACCTGCACGACCACGGCATCTCAACGGGCACGCTGGCCAAGGTCGCGGCCAAGAACTTCCGCAATGGAGCGTTGAACCCCAACGCCTTTCGCCGCAAGCCGATCTCCGAGGAAGACATCCTCAACTCGCCGATACTGAACTATCCGCTGACCCAGTACATGTTCTGCACCCCCGATGAGGGCGCCGCCGCGGTCGTCATGTGCCGCGCCGATATCGCGAAGCGGTTCACCGCCAAGCCCGTGTACGTCCGCGCGGTCGAGATGCGCACCCGCCGTTATGGCGCCTACGAGGTGAACACCACCTACGCACCGGTCGACGAGGACGTCTCGCCGACCGTCTATGCAGCCAAGGCCGCGTTCGAGAGGGCCGGCGTGGCTCCCGAGGAGGTCGACGTCATCCAGCTCCAAGACACCGACGCCGGCGCGGAGTTGATCCACATGGCCGAGGCCGGATTTTGCGCCGACGGCGAGCAGGAAAAACTGTTGGCCGACGGGGCCACCGAGATCACCGGTGCGATGCCGGTCAACACCGACGGCGGGCTGATCGCCAACGGCGAACCCATCGGGGCGTCCGGGCTGCGCCAGGTGCACGAACTGGTGCGCCAATTGCGGGGCGAGGCCGGTGACCGCCAGGTTCCCGGATCTCCGCAAGTCGGGTTCGCGCAGGTTTACGGAGCGCCCGGCACCGCCGCCGCCACGCTCTTGACGACCTGACCGCAGACCGCCTGTAACTTTCGCGCGGTCCGTTTCGTCGTAGTAGCAAGCAGCAAGATGTGCTTGCCCGCGAAGCAGGTCGCCGAAAGGAATTGCGATGTCGCATATGGCTGCACAGCCGGTGGTCCGCAACGATCGGCAGAGTGCGCGTCGGGTCGTCGCGATCGCGATCGCCACCGCGGCAACCGGTCTGGCCTGGATCCTGGGGCGGCTGGCCCACGTTGACTACATCGCGGATACGCCGACCGGCACCCGACAAATCACCCTCGCATTGACAATTGTCGCCACCGTGGCCGCGGGAATGGCTGGCTGGGTCGTGATCGCCCTGCTGGAGCGCTGCAGCTCATCCGCCCGGGCCGTTTGGATCGCGCTGACCCTGGTCGTTCTCGTGCTATCAATCGTGCCGATCTTCTGGACGACCGCGACCCTAAGCACCCAACTCATGTTGACCGCGCTTCACTGTGTCGCCGCTGCGGTCCTGATCCCCGCTCTGCCCCAGCGCCGCACGACGGCAACCCGCCGCCGGTAACTATTCGAAGGAGTACTCATGCAAATCGTGATCTTCGGTGCCAATGGACTGACCGGACGGCTGCTGACACGTCGCGTGCTCGACGCCGGTCACTCTGCTGTTGCCGTGACCCGGCGGCCCACCGACTTTCCCACCACCGATCCGCGGCTGACGATCGCCGGCGCGGACGTGCGGCGCGATGGACTCGCCGGGATCATCGCCGGCGCCGACGCGGTGCTGTCGACGCTCGGTGTGCCATTCTCCCGCCAGCCCGTGGACACGTATTCGGTCGGCACCCGCAATGTCGTGGACACGATGCGCGAGACCGGCGTCAATCGGCTCGTCGTCGTGAGTTCCACCGGTGCCTACCCTGCGCCCGGCCGGCGCCATGCACCACTGGCGTTACGGCTGTTTGAGCCGATCATCACGCGCACCATTGGCAAGACTGTCTACGACGACATCCGGCGGATGGAAGTGTTGGTGCGCGAGAGCGGCCTGAACTGGACGATCGTGCGTCCGTCGGGGTTATTCGATTTGCCTCAGGCTACGAATTATGTTGCTGGAGAAATGGATCCGGTCGGCGCATTCACGGCCCGCGGCGACCTGGCGGACTACCTCGTCAAACTTGCCCAAGACGGGACGGCAAGACGGAATACCGTCGTCGTCTCCACAATCGAGCACACGCCCACGGTGTGGGAAATGATCCGACGCGAGGCCTTCAAAAAAGACGCGCAGCCGACGAATGCCGCGTCATCGCCGTAGCAGCTTCGTGACACGACCTTCAGCTGACGGATCAGGACGTTTTCTTCAGCGGCGGAGAGTAGTTGGGCTTACCCAGCCCAAGCATGTACTGGCCGATCATGTTCCGGAACACTTCCAGCGTTCCGCCGTAGATTCCCACCAAGGGAGCGAACCGGTAGGCGTATTCGGCGCTGCCGTCGTCGGCGGCCCCGTCGGTTCCGAACGGCAGGGCCGAGGCCTCCCCGAGTATGTCCATCAGGTCCGGCGAGATGTCCCGCATCGTTTGTGCGATGGCGACCCGGCCGACGATGCTCGGCGACGACAGCGCAACCTCCAGTCGGGCGAAGCTTCGGCCCAGTCGGTACGCGACCGACTTGTCGTCGATAAGCCGGCGGCCGACGGGATCGGGCTGTGTCACACGCACCACGGCTTTATCCACCGCCTCGGCCAGGGAACCGGCCTGGTGCATCATGATCGACGGATCCTGCAAGCCGTCGGGTGCGGCAGTGACGGCACCATGCTCGGTGTTAAGTGGCTCGCGCAGCACGGTCCAGCCCGCGTTCACGTCGCCCAGCCGATACTTGTCGTCAACGCGAACGTCGCTGTAGTAGACGATGTTGGTCCGGTCGCCGTCCACGGTCCGGATGCCCTGAATTTCGATGCCCGGGGTATCCAGCGGGACCAGAAACATGGTCAGGCTCTTGTGTTTCGGCGCTTCCGGAGCGGTGTTGGTGATCAGGAACACGTACTGGCAATTGTGCGCGCCGGTCGTGAACATCTTGGAGCCGTTGATGATCCACCCATCACCATCACGCACCGCGCGGGTTTTGCAGGTGGCGACATCGGAGCCGCCTTCGGGTTCCGTGTAGCCCAGGCACAGCCGAACCTCGCCGCTGAAGACCTTCGGCAGCACCTCGTCGCGGACGTCGGGTGACCCGAACTTCGCCACCGAACGCGCCACCATAGCGGTGGTCCCCCACGTCACCCACGGTACGTGCGCGCGCCGCTTCTCGAGCTCCCAGATGCGGCGCTGCACTCGGCTGAACCCGCCTTCTGATTCGGGCCTCCACTCCTTGGCCAAATACCCTGCGGCGCCGAACTTGAGATGCAGGCCCTCGTCGAAATTGTCACCGGTCTCGCGGTCTCGCCGCCTGACCTCTTCGGTCATGTGGGTAGCCAGAAAGCTCCGCGCTTCTTCGAGGAAGTCTTCGTCCGCATCGGACAGCTCAACCCGGGAGAAATCCATCGTTTGGCTCCTGTCCTACCGTTGTGAGGCACATTCGCGGGCGGCCACAATCTCAGCGATCCGCTGGGCGGTTGCACCCGGATCGCCGCCCGCCAGCGGCCATCCCCTGGCTCGCACCAGATACGCAGTCGCAGCGGCCTCCGACGAAACCCCAAGGCCGCCTTGGATGTGAACCGCCATGGTTGCGGCCTTGGCGGCCTCCTCGGCCATGAACACGAATGCCGACGGCGCTAATTCGGGTCGTTCGTCGGGTTCGTTGTCCAGGAACCACGCCGCGCGCCGGGCGAGGTTGCGTCCACCCTGAACGGTGATGGCCATGTTCGCCAGCGGATGTGAAATTGCCTGCAGGGTCGAGATGGGTACGCCCAGCGTGTAGCGCGTCTTGGCGAATTCCGCCGCGATGGTCATCGTTTCCTCGACCAGGCCCACCAAGGCCGCCGCGGTCAGCAAGCGCCACTCATCCAGCGCCAGTAGATAATTCGCCAACGCATCGGATCCTTCAGCGATGACCGCCCGACTGTCGGCGGCGGCCGGATCCACCCAGGCCATCGGCAGCCGGCCGATGTTGTCGACCTTGGCCGGCCGGGTGCCGAACGTCAGGCGTACAACCTGATCGCCGTCACGGACGATGATGTGGTCGGCAATAGACCCGGTCGGTATCAGGCGGGTACCCGATGCACCGTCGAGCCGGGCATCGAGTGCCGCGAGCTGTTCTCCGTTTGCCACGCCGGTGGTGTCGGCACCCAATGCTCCCAGGCGCCCCAGCAGCCGGGCGGCGCACACATGGTCGATCCACGGGACCGGTGCCAGCGACCGGCCGATCTCTTCGGCCACCAGGGTTAGATCGACCAGCGTCGCCCCGTCACCGCCACACGACTCAGGCAGCGCCATCGTCGTCGCACCCATCGCGCACAACCGCTCCCACAGATTCTTGTCGAAGCCGGAAGGCTCTGCGGCACGCACCGTTTCGCTCGAGCAGTGAGTTTTGAAGAATTGCTTGTAAGCATTCTGCAGATCCACGTGGTCGTCGGACAGGCTGTAGTCCAGTCTGCGCAATTCGAAGCGGTCCATGGTCAGTGCTCCTGTCCGAAGAAGAATTCCTGCGCGTTGTTGTACAGGTAGTTATCCAGGATCTCGGCTGGCAGGTCCAGCGCACGGGCTTCAGGTATCACGCGGCGCATCCGCAGTACCGGCCAGTCGGATGCGTAGATCACCTTGTTGGGACCGCGCGTACGCATAAAGTGCAGCAGGCTTTCCGGCAGCCGCTTCGGCGACCACGCCGACGTCATCAACCGCAAGTTGGCGTACTTGAGCATCAACCGGATCGCGACGTCCCACCACGGATCGGCGCCGTGGATCATGCAGAGCTTCAGTTCGGGAAACCGCACACACACCCGGTCGAGATGCATGGGATGCTGCACCTCTCCTGGAATTGGCGGCCCGGGGATACCGGTGTTGATGCACAGCGGGAGGTTGATCTCCGCACATTTGGCGTAGAGCGGATAGTAAACAGCGTCGCTGGGCGGATACTGCCCGTCACCCCAGAAACTCGGCCCCACTACGGCATACGCGACCGGCAGGTCGCCGACAATCGCGCTCAATTCACGCAATGACCGCACCGGACGCAGCAGGTTGACCCCTCCCATGGCCAGTGCGAACCGATCCGGCTTGGCTTCAACGAACTTGCGCGCGGTGGTTGACGGATTGACGAGCGAGTCCATCAGGATCGCCTGCTGCACACCTTGCTCGTCCATCTCGTCCAGCAGCTCGGACAGGTCGACCGGCGCGAACATCGACTCCGGCCCCTTGAAGTAGTCGTCCCTGACCTTGAGCATCCACGTGGGCTGAGATTCGGCCTCGCCGAAGTGCACGTTGATCAGGCAGTCAATCGCTTTGCTGTTCATGACACCTTCTCTTCGGCTTGCTCTCGGGCCCAGCGGTAGTTGGGCTTACCGTTGCCGAGCCGCTGAATCTGCTCGACAAAGATGAATGCCTTGGGCGCCTTGAAATGCGCGAGCTGCGAGGTGCAGAAGGTATAGAGGGCCTGCCCGTCTGCGGCGAGGTCGGCGCCCGGGTGTGCTGCGACGAGCGCGACCACTTCCTGGCCCCACCGCTCGCTCGGCCGTCCCACCACGAGGGCGTCAGCGACGCCCGGATGTGCGCGCAGTACTTCCTCGACCTCTTCGACGAACACCTTTTCGCCACCGGTGTTGACCACCAGCGAATCGCGGCCGAAAAGACGGATGGTGCCGTCCTTTTCAAGGGATGCCCGGTCCCCCGGTATCACCACCCGCTGGCCGTCGATCTCCGGGAACGTCCGTTGCGTTCCTTCGGGATCGCTGAAGTATCCGAGCGGAATGCGGCCAGTCCTTGCGGCCCAACCGATCTCCTGCTCACCGGGCTGCAGGAACCGGCTACGGTCGGCAGAGACGACCGTAGCGCCGACCCTGGGTTCAAAGGTCTCGCTGGCATGTCCGTCGCGGCTGTGCCCAAACGCCATGTTCCCGGATTCCGAGGATCCGTAGCCTTCGATGATGGTAATGTGCGGCAGGCATTCCATCAGTGCCCGTTTGTATTTCGCGTTAGTGGCCGCTCCGCCGGTGCCGATGGCATTCAGCGCCGACAGATCGTAGTTGTGCGCCCGCAGTTCGGCAACCAGCGGCCCGGCGTAGGCGTCGCCGACCATCGTCATCATGCCCACCTTTTCCCGTTCGGCGGTTTCCCACACCGACCGAACGTCGAGCTTGTGGCGATCGTCGTAGAGCACGACCGGCAGGCCGGCGCAGAGCGCTGCGAACGCGGTCCACATGCCCGCCGCATGCATAAGTGGTGAAACGGCGAACCAGGGTGGGCCGCCGTTGCGAACCTTGTCGTGGATCTCGGTGACACTGTCGTGGTCGGCGCCTACCATCGACGACACGTACATGTCGCTTTGGCGCCACAGGACCCCTTTGGGGCGTCCCGTTGTTCCGCCGGTACACATCATGATCAAATCGTCCGGCGATCCAGGCAGGTCGAGGTCTGCGTCGCCGGCTGCCAAGGCGTCGTCGAGTGAGACGGCGCTCGGCAGTTCGGCAGCGCCGCTTCCGTCGTCGACGGACACCAGTAACTCAGTACCGTTGGGCGGCAACACCTCGGCGAACCGGGCACCGAGCGAGCGGTGATAGATGATGCCCCGGGGACGAATGTAGTCGAGCAGGTCACGGATCTCACGTACCGAGTAGTGATGGTTTACGTTGACCGGCACAACGCGTGCCTTGAGGCATCCGATCAGCATGTCCGGATACAGGTCGTTGTACATGATGAGTGCGACCCGGTCCTGACCACATTCCCAGCGCTCGAGCGTCTCGCGCGACGCGTAAACCCCGAACCCCCTGTCGATGAGGAACTTTGCCAGCCCGTTGGTTCGACGGGCCGATTCAGCGAAGGTGCTGCGTCGGTCTCCGCAGGCGGTCATCAAGCGGTCGGGAACGACACCTGCGATGGCGTCGAGGACCGCACCTATAGTCCATTCGCTCATGGCGTGGGCAACTAGACAGCCGATCCGACCCGGGCACCAAGAAGCTCTAGGGCATTGTCGCGCATGATCTTTCGGATATCGGATTCGCCGAAATTCTTGAGCTCTTCGGTAAACGACACCGGTGACTCGAGGCCTTCTCCGTGCGGCCAGTCGGAGCCGAACAGAATCTTGTCGATGCCGATGACCTCGGCCAACGCGGGCAAATCGTCCTCGTAGTACGGAGCGATCCACACGTTGTTGCGCAACTGCTCCACCGGATCCTCGGGGAAATCACGGGGCTGGGTGTTGGCCGCCTTCTTCAGGCGCTTGACCAGCCGGTGGACAAAGTACGAGCCGTTTTCGATGCTGACCGCCCTCAGTTTCGGATGACGGGTGAACACGCCGTGGACGATCATCGAGGCCATCGTGTCGTGAATGGCACGGTCGTCGAGGAGCACCTGATCCAGCGGATCCTTGGCGCCGAATCCCTCGAACGTCGACTTGCCGCCCCACATCGCGGCGACGTGCAGATAGCCGCTGTCGCTGAGGTGGAATCCCACCGGCACCCCCGCCTCGGCCAGTCGGGCCCACACCGGGTCGTGGCTGGGATCGCCTAACGACCGCGGCTTGACCACGCCGGGCACCGGAGCCGGCCTCACCAACACCAGCTTGGCGCCGCGTGACAACACGAACTCGAGCTCGCCGAGCGCCTTGACCGGATCGGCAAGCGAGATGATCGGCGCGGCGATGATTCGCCGATCGGGCCGATCGAAGCCCCAATCCTCGTCGAGCCACAGGTTGAACGCGTGCACCGACGCCATCGTCGCCTCGATGTCGTGCTTGAGCGCCTCCTCAACCCCGCACCCGAAAGTCGGCAGCATGAACACAGTCTCGATGTCCTGGGTGTCCATCACCGCAATTCGGGCATCGCGGTTCTGGTACTCAGGATGATCGGCCAGCCGCTCGACCTTCATCAGTGACGCCGGATCGACGCCTTCGGGAATCTCACCGCGGAACAACAGGTCCAGGCAGCCGGGCACGATGATCGGGTCGAAGGTGGGGTTGGGGATGAAGTGGTTAACGCGGTCCCCGATCACAGCCAGGGTGTGCCTGCCATCGCTGACCATCTGCACGCCGCGGCGCTTGAACTTCCTGTCCAGGTGGCGGGTGAACGAGTCCAGCGGCTCGTAGTAGTGGTTGTCGACGTCAATCGCCTTGTAGCTCAAGTTACTCATCGTCTTCCTTTCCGGTGCCACCGGCTAAGCGTCGGTTGAAGTGAGCGAAGGGAATTGCGGCGGCCGCTTCTCAAGAAAGCTTGTGATCCCTTCGATGACGTCGGGCCGCGGCATCGCCTCGTGCAGCAGCACCTCGGCACGTGAAGTGGCCTCCACGACATCGCGAGTGGCGTCGCCGTATACCTGCCGCTTGATCACCGCCATCGATGCCGGCGAGCAGTTGTGCGCGATGTCCTCGGCGTAGTCGAGTGCGCGCTTCATCAGATTTTCGGGCGCGACGACTTCTTTGACGAGGCCCAGCTCGGCCGCCTCCTCGGCGAGAAAGGTGCGGCCACTCAACAACAGGTCGAGGGCGACCCCCCAGCTGGTCAAGCGCGGAAGTATCCAGGAGATGCCGAACTCAGCGATCAGCCCCCGGCGCGCGAACACGGCGGCGAACTTCGCTCCGGCGGCAGCAAACCGGACATCGCACATCAGCGCCTGGGTAAGACCGATACCGACGCAAGCACCATTGATGGCCGCGACGACGGGTTTGCGCAGAGTCGTCACAAAATGGGGCGGGCGTTCGCCGACCAAGTCGGCCAGATTCGTCTGACCCGCTTTCTCCATTGTTTCGCCGACCTTGCCCGCCGCACTCGGCGCGCCCAGGTAGGCGCCGGCGCAGAATCCCCTACCCCTGCCGGTCAGCACGATCACCCGGACATCGGGGTTCTGTTCGGCGCGATCGACGGCAGCGTAAAACCCGGCGGCGATGTCGGGCCCCCAGGCGTTGAGGCGCTCCGGGCGATTGAACGTGAGGATCGCGACTCCACTGTCCGTGGCCTCATACAGCACGGCGTCTTCGGCGCCGGAAGCACCGTCGCTGCCGGACATCTTCCGCTGCACCTCCTCATGCTTGGATTACCGGGATACGGTGGGCTTTGTACCCATACTGTATACCTATCGGTACCGCGTTCCACAACTGCTGCCGCAGCCGCGAGAAGCCCCGGCCAAACAGCAGATTTCCCGTCGCTGAAGTTTGACCTGGAAGACGCAAACAAGACATCCAGTAGTGAGGGGAGGGAACGCAATGGTTGACATCAACAGCGGCGTGGCCGAAGGGCGTCGTGGAAGACGTCATGGACCCGTCCCTGAAGGGACGGGCTTGTGGCCTGTCCCGTGGTTACGGGTTGCCGTTAGGCTTGCTGCTGCCGTCCTAACTGGCTGTTAGGGTGGGCGCTGCGTGTGGGCGCATGACTTCGCCCCAGCGGTCGACACCGCGGGTAGCGATGTTGACCGCTGCGTTGTGGTCGGCGTGCCCAACGAAGCCACACCGGCCACACTCAAACTCTGCTTGGGAGCGGCGGTTTCGTTTGTCCACCCAGCCGCACCCATGACACGTCTGCGACGTGTAGGCCGGGTTGACCTCGACGAACGCCACCCCGGCAGCTTTGGCCTTGTAGGCCAGAAACGCGCCGAGTTGGGCGAACGCCCACGAATGCAACGTGGCCCGTTGGGGCTTGCGAAGCCGTACCCGCGCTCGGATCCCCGTCAGCTGTTCGACGGCGATACCGCGCCCGGTGCGTTGCGCCTCGGCCACGATGCGTTTAGAAACCTGATGGTTGATGTCGGCGGCGAAGCGGGCCTCTTTGCGGCGGCGCTTCTTCAACAAGCGTCGCGCCGAACTGGTTTTCTTGGCCTGCAACCGTTTCCGTAGATTCAGTTGGCGTTTGCGGTAGCGGTTCAATCGGGCACCGGCAGCACGCTGGCCGTCGCTGCTCGTAGCAAGGTTGACGATACCCAGATCGACGCCCAAGAACCCGTTGACCGGATCGACCTGCGGGGCCTCGGGCGCCTCCACAGTGGCATACAGATACCAGTTGCCGTCGCGGCAGATCAGATCGGTCTCCCCGATCGCGTGAGTACGCAGCAGCACCAGATCCCGCGCTGAGGCCAGCACCCGTATCCCTTTGAGTCGGCCGGTCGTCGTCCAGATCGACACCGAAGCCTCCCGGCCACCCACTGTGTCGAGAATCTGCCAGGACAAGCACCGGGCGTCAAACGGCTGCGCCGCATCCGCGCGAAACCTGATCGGCGTGGCCGCCAACGTCTTTCGCTTCGCCGAGCCGGGTGGACCGTAGTTGCCGGCGTCAATGTTGGCTTTCAGCGTGGTGTAGGCGTCGACGACCTTGCCGATCACCCGGATCGCCGGCTGCGCCGATAGCCCGAACCGCGACTTAAGCTCGGTGTAGAAGCGTTTCTGCGCCTCGAACTTGCCACGCACCCGCTGCTCATGCATTCCGGCCGACAACCACGACGCCGCCTCATTGCACCTGCCCAGGGTGGCCCCCAGCGCTGCCGCCTGTTCCCCAGTCGGCAGCATCCGCACCTTGACCACCTGCTTCACACCGGCCACGCTAACCGTCGGCACCGACATCGCTCGGCGATGACACGCGCTGTCGGTGCCCTAGCCTCTGCCTCATGTCACGGGCTAACCCGGACTGGACGTGCGTCACGGGCGCAGCGCCCTCTACACCCTCAAACGTCCACTTTGTTTTCGTCACCAAGGACCGCCGCCCCGTGTTCACCGACCCGATGCTCACCTTCTGCGAACACCTCATGCGCGAGGTCTGCGCTCGCCTGGGCGCCGAGCTGCGCGAGTTCAACGGGCAGGACGACCACGTGCACCTCCTCGTGCCGTACCCGCCCGGCCTCGCCTTGTTCGTGCTAGTCAACCGGCTCACAGGCGTGTCGTCTCGTCGGCTACGCCGGCAGTATCCCTCCCAGGACGGAAATGCCTATGGGGCAGGCATTTCTGGTGCCCGTCATACCTCACCGCCTCCTGCGGCGGCGCCCCTTTGACCGCCATCAAGCAATACATCGAACAGCAGAACCGACCCGGCTAAACCGGCCCGCTAATCGGGCCGACAAACGGGATCGGCATCCGGTACAGCGGCCAAGGTCGCCGAGAAGCGCCAGAAGGCCGAGCAATAGTAGGTAGGAACCGTGCGGCGAAGGCCCGGCCCCGATCGGCGGCCGGGCCTTCGCCGATCTGAATACCGAAAAGACTGTGCCGCAGTCGTTTTCGCTACGATCGCTATGGCTCGATGAGACCCAGGCGCCGATAGGCTTTCTCGATCTGCGCCTTGGCCTCAGGCGGCAGCTCCGCTTGCGGCGGCCGTGAATGCGGATACGCTCCCACCGGCAGACCCAGCAGCGATGCGGCGTACTTGAATGCGCCACCCCAGTGGGTGAAGTAATCCGACCGCCCCGGGTAGCAGGTCCACCAGGATCCGACGTCGACCTCGAATTGGTCCAGACCGGATTCACGCGCGAAGTCCATCGCCTCGATGAGTTTGTCGCTTTGGATCAGATCCCAATATTCGGAAAACAACCGCCGCTGCGGGGTCTCGTAGAGATAGCCTGCGGTGCCAAGTTGTGCCGGGCACACGATCCCGGCACGCAGCCATCCGGCGCGGTACACCGTCTTGTCACATTCCCAGAGCGCCAGATCGGGCGCCAATTCGTGCAACAACCGGCTGCTCGCCGGCCGGAAGGCACCCTCCTTGGTGGCGCACACCGCGGGCACCTCGTCGTAGATTCGTGCGCTTTCGGCCGGGGTCAGCACGTAGCCCGACGACGGGGAATTGAACATGCCCAGGGCGATGTCGGTGCGCGAAGCGACGTAGGAGAAGAATCTCAGTACGCCTTCCCCGCCATGAACCTCCATCATCGGCGTTTGGATGTAGGCGATGTCCGCGCCGGCTTGCTGGGCGTGCAGCGTCAAGTCCAAACAGTCCTTGGCCGTCATCGCCGCCGTACAGGCCTGCACAACGATATCGGGATTCGCGCTGCGCGCCTCCTCGATTGCCACCTCCAGCAAGCGCTTTCGCTCATCGAGGGTCAACGACCAGAACTCGGCGATACCGCTGGTGCACCACAGCATCGGGTGACCGAGGTCGCTGACGCAGTAACGAACCAGCGTCCGGTAGGCGTCCCAGTCGATGTCGTCGCCGTCGGTGCCGCAGAAAGGCGTATACAGGGAGTTGCCGATTCCCCGCAAAGCGACACGTGCCCAAGCACGCGCCTCACCGGCCGTCGCCATAGTCCACTCCTTATGTCAGCCAAGCGATTTCTTCGACCAAAGTCAGGTGAAGTCCGAACCACCGTCGACGTTGATATTGGCTCCGGTCATGTAGGAGTTTCGCCGCGACGCGAGGAACGCGGCGACGGGCCCGATTTCTTCCGGTAGCCCGGCCCGGGGCATTTGCGCCGGATGCCCGAAGTGCTTGGCGATGGCGTCCATCAGGCGATAGGGATCGCTGCCGTCGACACCGACCGAGTTCGCCCAGCCGACGAGCGACTCGGACGCGATGCTGCCCGGCGAGACGACGTTGACCAGGATCTCGTCCTTGGCCAGCAGCAAAGAAAGGTTTTTCGAGACGCTCGTCAGCATCGACTTGGCTGCCGTGTAGGCCGGCAGCATGACACTTTGTCGCTGAGTCGAGTGCGCCGAAAAGTTGACGATCCGCGCCCATTGCGCGTTGCGCAGCAGCGGAAGTGCCGCACGGACGCAGCGCACCATCCCCATCACGCCTTCTTCGACGGCCTGGCGCCACTGTTCGTCGGTCAGAACTTCGAAGCTGCCCGGCGCGCCCGGCCCGACGGTATTGATGAGCACATTGAGTTCGCCGTTCCATCGCTGTCCAAGGTCGGCGAACACCTGGTCGACCTCGCCGGCGTCACCGATGTCGGCAACGAGCCCGACGGCATCGGGGCTACCGCGGCCCGTCAAATCTGTCACCGCACTATCGAGGCTGGCTCGTGTTCTGCCGACCACCGCCACTCGGGCGCCTTCCTCGGCGAGGCAACGGGCCGTCGCCAAACCCATGCCGCGGCTGCCACCGACGACCACCGCTGCGGCGTTCGCCAGTCCTAAATCCATCGCGTAATCCGTGGCTCGTCCGGAAACTCACCCAATGGGTTGCGCCCGGTCATCTTCGCCCGTCCAGCCTTATTTACCAAAAAGCCTACGATAGGTATTACAGTAGCAGAGGGAAAACCGCACGAGAGCCGGGTTGACGGTCGTCGCCGAACCGCGACACGCCTACATATGCGCAGGTGAGAGAGGATCTGCCGGTAGATTCATCTCCACTGGCGGCACGGTCTCAGACCGTAGGCGCAGGATACATCTTGATGGAGGTGCCACTAGTGGCAAAGCAGGCAACCGCTGAAAAGCGTCAACGACGCGAACGCGGATCCATCAATCCCGATGACATCATCAGCGGCGCATTCGAACTCGCGGAGCAGGTATCGATCGACAACCTGAGCATGCCGCTGCTCGGCAAACACCTCGGCGTCGGCGTCACCAGCATCTACTGGTACTTCCGCAAGAAGGACGATCTGCTCAATGCGATGACCGATCGCGCCTTGAGTAAGTATGTGTTCGCCACCCCGTACGTCGAAGCCAGCGACTGGCGCGAGACATTGCGCAACCATGCGCGTTTGATGCGTAAGACGTTCATGGGTAACCCAATTCTGTGCGACCTGATTCTGATTCGCGCGGCGCTGAGTCCCAAAGCCGCGCGGCTGGGTGCCCAGGAGATGGAGAAGGCGATCGCCAATCTGGTCGAGGCCGGCCTATCGCCGGAGGACGCGTTTGACACCTACTCCGCGGTTTCGGTTCACGTCCGCGGGTCGGTGGTACTGCAGCGGCTCTACGAAAAGAACCAATCGACGGACGTCGGACAGCGCGCCATCGAGGATGCCGTTGCGATCGATCCCGAGAAGACTCCGCTGCTTGCTCAAATAACCCGGATTGGTCACCGGATCGGTGCTCCCGATGAACCCAATTTCGAGTACGGCCTCACCTGCATCCTCGATCACGCCAGCCGGTTGATCGACGAGGCCAACGGATCGAAGGGCGGCAAGTCGGCGCCATCCCGGCAACGCAAGGGCGCCAAGTCGCCGGTTCAGCGAGGGCGTACGAAGGCGCCGGCAGCACGGTAGTGCCCCAGTCGGCGAATCGCGTTATTACGCTTCGGGTTCCGGCACGTGGAAATGTTCGTCGCGCAGCCGAAATGCTTCCTTGGTGCCGTGCTGTGCGCGGGTTTTGACGAAGTTGAACTCACCCGGCCCGAATTGCAGGTTGGTGCCGAAGGCATGGAACAGATAGCTCGCGACTTCCTCACCGTGGTACGCCTGCGTCTGTTCGACGAGGCGAAACGCTTCCTTGGCGATGACGACTCCGTCGGCAGGCATCTTGGCTGCCTTCTCAGCCCAGTACCGGGCGCGCGCCGTAACGGAGCCGGGATCGCATGTATCGGTGAAGATTCCGAGCTGCTCGATCTCGCCCGCTTCGATGACGTCACCGGTGAGCAGCAGACGGCGGGCCAGAACCGGTCCTAACCGATGGAAGAACATGTGCAGGCTGCCAAGCGCGGGGCCAAGGAAGCGCGTTGCCGGCATGCCGATCTTGGTGTCGCGCGCAATCACCGAGATGTCGGTCATCAACGCCATCTCGAAGCCGCCGCCCAGGGCGTAGCCGGCGATCTCCCCCACCGTCACCTTGGGAAAGCCCATGAAGTCGTGGTAGAAGCCAAATGAGTTGCGGTCTACCGTGAGTCGTCTGCGCTGACTGGGGCGCTTGGCCGCCGGATCACCTTGGCCGGCTGGGTCCTGCTTGCCATACCAGCCGTATGCGTTGTTCATGTCGGCGCCGGTACTGAAGACTCCGCCGGCTCCGCGCAACAGCACCACGGTGAGGTCGTCGTCGTCGGCCACGCGATCCAGGCAGCGGGCGAGGGCGTCGCGCATGGCGGCGTCATAGGAGTTGCGTTGCTCGGGATTGTTCAGCGTGATCGTCGCGATTCGCCCTTCCGGATCGACCTCGAAAAGTACCCGGTCGTCCGGGGCGCTCGGGGCAGTCATCTATCGGACTCCTTTCGCCGCCTGCCGAATTTGAATCCGGTCAGTTTCTCCGGCGGGGAGGCCAACGTGTTGACCTCGCCGGTGCAAAGCACTTCATTGTCAACCAATAGCCGAGCCGTCGACGTGATCCCCCGTTCGACCTGCGAGCGAACGATGTCAAACCGCAGCTCGGTCAGTACCGGCGTCGGTCGGCGGAACGTCACGAGCAGTGATCGCGTCTTGCCGGAAAGGCCGGTGACGCAATTGTGGTGCTGTATGACGCAGTCGAAAAAGACGCCGAGAAAACCGCCATGCACCAGTCCGGGCGGCCCTTCGTAGACGAGGGGGAAGAAAACCCGGCCGCCGGCCTTCTCGGCATCTAGATACTCGAACCGGTACTCCGGAAAGCACGGGTTGTAGGCACCGATGTCGGTGGCGTGGTTGAGATAGACCCGCCGGGGATCGTCGTCCATCACACCGATTCGGGGCGCGTTGTCCGTCGGAGCGGCGGCGGCCAGCTCGCTCTCCCATTCGGCGAACTTCGCCAGCATGGCGTCGACCGCCGGGTGATCGTGCTCGAGGCTGAGCAGCAGTGAGCTGAGACGCCGCATGGCGCCGGCGGCGGCCATGGTCTGGGCGAGTGGCGCCTCGCCGAATTTGGCATCCGACGCCGCAGCGCGAGTGCTCGTCGTAGCGGGTGTGCCCTCTGCCATGCGTCCTCTTCCACCCGGCTGTTCCGCCCGGCTATTTCCGTCGGCAGCGTTTCCTTGCTAACTTATACAGCGTAGCAATCGTATTGCCTACTGTATGGGTAACCGTATCGCGGAGAAAGGCCGGATTCGACGGTGAGTCACGAGGCCGATGCGGCCGGTGCCGAGGGTTCGGTGACTGCGCGCCGAGACGGCGCGGTTTTGCGGGTCACGCTCGACCGCCCATCTCGGCGTAATTCGTTGACCCAATCGATGATCGGGACTTTGGTCGACGCGCTGACCGATGCTGCCGCTGACGACTCGTTACGGGCGATTCACATCCGAGGCGTCGGAGACGACTTCTGTGCCGGTGCCGATTGGGTGGCCACCAACGACCGCGGCGGGCAACGTCCCCGGGCTGGTGATCTCGTGCGGCGGATTCCCCATGCCGCCCATCGCGTGATCGAGCTCATCGGAAGCGTTCATCTGCCGGTGGTGTGCAGCGTGCGGGGATGGGCGGTGGGATTTGGCTGCAACCTGGCGCTGGCAGCTGACTTCACCGTGGCCGCGACTGACTCGGTGTTCTGGGAGCCGTTCGTGGACCGTGGCTTCAGCCCGGATTCGGGTTCGACCTGGCTACTGTCCCGGCTGGTCGGCCTTGCCCGGGCCAGGCGAATGCTGCTGCTCGGCGAGAAAGTCAGCGCGACGGACGCCGCCGACTGGGGATTGATTCACCAAGCAGTAGGCCCGGCCGAACTCGACAGCACCGCCGAGGAGCTGCTGCAACGGCTGGCCTGCGGACCAACGGTGGCAATCGGGCTGGCCAAGCAGGCGCTGGGTTTCGGTCAGCACGCAACGTTGAGTCAGTCCCTGACGCAGGAGCTATTCAATCTGGAACTATCTTGTCGGACAAGCGATTTCAAAGAAGGCCTGGAAGCCTTCCAGCAACGACGCACCCCGAAGTTCCGTGGCCGATGAGGAGCAGGGATGCCTACTAACTCGTTCGACACCGTCAACTACGACGTCGACGGGCACACGGCCACCATCACGCTGAACCGTCCGGACGCCCTCAACGCGCTCAGCCCACACATGATCACTGAACTCCGGGCCGCCTACGACGAGGCTGAGAACGATGACAACGTGTGGCTGCTCGTCGTGACCGGCACCGGTCGCGCCTTCTGCACCGGGGCCGACGTCAACGCCATTCCCGGCGACGGCAAGGTGATCTACGAGCGCCCGTATCTTTCGACATACGAGCAGTGGGAGGCGCCTCAGGAAGGCACGCCTCCGTTTCGCCGAATGGCCAAGCCGGTGCTGACCGCGGTCAACGGCTTGTGCTGTGGGGCCGGTCTCGACTGGGTCACCACTTCAGACATCGTCATCGCATCCGCGCGTGCGACGTTCTTCGATCCCCACGTCAGCATCGGATTGGTAGCCGGACGTGAGCTGGTGCGGCTGGCCCGGGTGCTGCCGCGATCCGTGGCCCTGCGGATGGCGTTGATGGGCAAGCACGAGCGGATGAGCGCGGAGCGCGCATTCGACCTCGGATTGATCAGCGAAATCGTTGAGCACGAGCGGCTTCTCGAGCGGGCCCATGAGATCGCCGGCATCGTCAACTCCAATGCGCCGCTGGCGGTTCGGGGGACACGGCTGGCCATCCTCAAGGGTCTCGACCTGCCGCTGCACGAGGCTGAGATGCTCGCCGAAACATTCCGCGAGCGCGTCCTGCGCACAGAGGATGCGCTGGAAGGCCCCAAGGCTTTCGTTGAAAAGCGGCCACCGGATTGGCAGTGCCGATGAACACGCCAGTGAGCCGGCCGCGCTTCGAAACCATCCTGCTCGACGTCGACGCCTCCGAACATGTCGCCACCATCACGCTGAATCGGCCTGAGCAACTCAACGCGTTCAACCGAGCCATGTGTGAGGAGATCGCGCAGGCCTGGCGCATGATCAAACTCGACGACTCGGTGCATGCGGTTGTGCTGCGGGCAGCCGGCAGCCGGGCGTTCAGCGCCGGTCTGGACGTCAAGACGTCATACGGCCAACCCGAAAACATCTGGAACCACGAAGATCCCGGTGAAGCGCTGAGCCCCAAGTGGCAGAAGATGTGGAAACCCGTCGTGTGTGCCGTTCAGGGCATGTGCACCGCGGGCGCGTTCTACTTCATCAACGAATCCGATGTCGTCATCTGCTCAACAGACGCAACGTTTTTCGATTCGCACGTATCGGCCGGCCTGGTCTGCGCATTGGAGCCAATCGGCCTGATGCGGCGCATCGGTCTGGGCGAGACGTTGCGCATTGCGCTCATGGGCAACGACGAACGGGTCAGCGCTGACACCGCGCTGCGGATCGGCCTCGTGTCGGAGGTGGTGTCCCCGGACCAGCTGTGGAACCGTGCTCATGAGATCGCGGCGGCGATCGCCGCCAAGCCACCGTCGGCCACCCAGGGCACCGTGAAGGCAATCTGGGAATCGCTGGACAAGCCCTATCGAGCCGCCCTGGAGCAGGGGCTCATCTATACCCGGCTGGGCAACCCGCTCGGAACCGCCGAGCTGGCCGCCCAGAACAACGCCGGGGTTGACAGGAGCGAGCCGAAGATCCGCTGATGGCCGATCACCCGCTGAGTCAACGCATTGCCGGTGTGCTGGGCCTGCAGCCGGATGCGCACGCCATCGAGTACGACGGTCGATGGCTCTCGTGGGGCCAGATTGGCGAGGCGGCGAGGCGCACCGCGTCCTTGACGGCCGAACGCAGCGCTGACCCGCAGATCGGGATGCTGCTGCGCAACCGTCCTGGCCAGGTTGCGGCATTCCTCGGTGTGCTGCTGGGCGGCGGAACTGTGGTCACCATTAACCCGTCTCGCGGCGATGAGCGCACCAGGGCCGATATCGCCGCGCTGCGACTACCCCTGGTCCTCGGCGAGCCCGACGACCTGGAGACGCTGGTCACCCCGGAGACTCCGACAGTCGCGATCTCGGCTCTGTTAGACGATGCCGGTGGGTCTCCGCGACACGCAGGCCGGCCCGCTCCCCGGCCCGGCGTGGCGGTACGGATGTTGACTAGCGGAACCACCGGTCCTCCCAAACGAATTGACCTCAGCTACGACATGCTGGCGCGCAGTGTGATGGGCCCCGATCCGGACCACGCGCCGGCGCCTACCCAGCTGCGACGCGGCGTCGCGATTGTCAACTCGCCACTGGTGCACATCGGCGGTGTATTCCGGGTTTTGCAATGCATCGCCGAAGCGAGATCGTTTGTGCTGCTGGAACGATTCGAGCTCAACGCATGGGCCGAGGCGGTGCGCAAGCACCGGCCCCGTGCGGTATCGCTGGTACCGGCAGCGTTGCGGAAGGTGTTGCACTCCGATTTGCCGCGAGCCGACCTGGACAGCATCCGCGCGGTCACCTGCGGCACGGCTCCGCTTTCGGCGGACGATGCCGACGCCTTCACCGAGAAGTATGGCATTCCCGTGTTGACCTCCTATGCCGCAACCGAATTCGGCGGCGGTGTCGCCGGCTGGACCCTCAACGACTACCAGAACTACTGGCGCGCCAAACGCGGCAGCGTCGGCCGGGCCAACCCAGGTGCGCAGCTGCGGGTGGTCGACGATGAAGGCAATACGCTCGAGCCGAACCGGGTGGGCCTGCTGGAGGTAAGACCTGGACAGCTGGGGCCAGCGGCGGCGTGGATGCGGACCACGGACATGGCGCGAATCGACGCGGACGGCTTTGTCTGGATCGTCGGACGGGCCGATCAGGCGATCATCCGCGGCGGGTTCAAGGTCCTCCCCGAGGACGTGCGCATCGCGCTGGAGGGCCACCCCGCGGTGGCGGGGGCCGCGGTGGTCGGGCGACCCGATGAGCGACTCGGGGAGACGCCGGTCGCGATGGTGGAACTGCGCAAGTCGGAATCCACCAATGCCGATGCGCTGGTGGAGTATCTGCGAACGCGACTGGCACGCTACGAGATTCCCACCGAAATCGCGCTTGTCGAAGCGATCCCGCGAACACCGTCAGGAAAGGCCGATCTGAGCGCCATCCAGCGCTTCTTCAACAAATCCGCCGCGCAGCGCGACCATGCCGGGTGAGTTGACGGTCGCCGGCATCCTGCGGCACCAAGCGCATTCTCTCGGTGACCACCCGCTTCTTGTCTGCGATGCTGACCGCATCAGCTACGCCGAGGCAGATCGCCGGTCGGCAGAGCTTGCCCGCGGACTGATCGCCCACGGTGCCGGCAAGGGAATCCATGTAGGTCTGCTTTACCCGAACGGCACCGAGTTCGTCGTCGGGATGCTCGCGGCCGCACGAATCGGCGTCGTGGTGATCCCGTTTTCCACCTTTGTCACCGCTCGCGAGTTACGCGAGCAACTGGTCGATAGTGATACCCAAATTCTCTTGAGCGCCGCGTCCTTTCGCTCCCACGATTACGTGGAACGAATCACCGAGGTGCTGGGGGACCCGCACTTCGATTCAGACGAGCGACTGTTTGTCGCCGCCGCACCGCAATTGCGCCACGTCGCGGTCACTCACGAGCGGGTGTGCCGACTCGCCACAGCCGTCCAACCCGCATTGCTCGATGCGATGCAAGACGATGTCGACGGCTGCGATCCACTGGCCATCGTGTACACGTCGGGCTCTGCGAGTGGTCCCAAAGGAGTGGTGCACACCCACGCCGCCCTGCTCGAACATCAGCAAAACCTCAACAAGATCCGCGGTTTAACGGCGGCAGACAAGCTGTTCTGCAATTCGCCGTTCTTCTGGATAGGCGGGTTCGGGTTCGGCCTGCTTGCCACCTTGATCGCCGGGTCGACGCTGGTGTGCTCTAACGCCAGCGATGCCGGTGAGACGCTCGCCTTACTGGAAGCCGAAAAGCCGACCATGACCAACGGTTTCGCCGCGGCGATCGCTCACCTGGCCAACCACCCGAGCTTCGCCGAACATGACCTGTCCTCGATGCGCCGCGGCAACCTGTACCCGATCATGCCGCCCGGTGTCCGTCCCGCCGACCCAGAACTCCGACACAACATGCTGGGCATGACCGAGGCCGGCAGCGTCGTATTGATCAGCGATGACGAATCCGACCAACCCGAACAGCGGCGCGGATCGTTCGGCAAGCCGGCGCCGGGATTCGAGACCAAGATCATCGATCCCGATTCCGCGGGAGTCGGAGAACTGTGCATCCGGGGACCGTTTGTCATGCAGGGGTACTACAAGCGCAGTCGCGAAGAATGCTTCGACGCTGATGGCTGGTTCCACACGGGTGATTTGGTGCGCACCGACGCCGACGGTTTCATCTACTTCATCGGCCGGCTCAGCGCGATGATCAAAACGGCGGGGGCCAACGTCTCGGCGACCGAGGTGGAGAAGGCCATCGCCAAGATCACCGGCGCCGAGGCTCACGTTGTGGGCATCCCGGACGCCGAGCGGGGAGAGTTGGTTGCCGCCGTCGTTGTCCAGCCGGGTCTCGACGAAGGCGCATTGCGCGAGCAGCTCAAGGCCGAACTGTCGGCGTACAAAATCCCCAGACGGTTCGCCGCCCTGCCCCGTGCCGAAATACCGCTGCTGTCCAGTGGCAAGGTCGACATGCAGCAGCTGAGGAAGCTGTTCGATGCCTGACACCGTTGACCAGCTGGTCAGGCTCCATGCCACACAGCACGGCGTCAAGCCGATGGTGATCGACCCGGTGTCCCGGATCAGCTATCGCGAACTGGAAACGACCACAAGCGATTTAGCGGCATCCTTCGTCGAAGCCGGCGTCGGCAAGGGCACCCGGGTCGGGTTGATCATGCCCAACTCCGTCCGCTGGGTGCAGGTCGCCATCGCCCTGACCCGCATTGGCGCTGTGCTGGTCCCGCTGAGCACCTTGCTGCGGGCCGGCGAACTGGTTGCGCAGCTGCGAACTGCTTCGGTCCAATTCCTGGTGAGCGTCGAAGAATTCCGCGGTCGCCACTACCTCGACGACGTGCAGACCGTGCCCCGATCCGAGCTTCCTGCCCTACGCCAAGTTTGGTCGGCCGACCGGCTCGCCACCACCGCGGGCGATGGGGCCCGCGGGATCGTCGACGCCTTGACTCAGACGGTCGCCGCCGCCGACCCGCTGGTCATCATGTTCACCTCGGGCAGCAGCGGCGCCCCCAAGGGGGTCATTCACTCGCACGGCAACGCATTAGGCGCCGTGCGGTCGGGCCTCACGGCGCGCTGCATCACATCCGACACCCGTCTGTATCTCCCGATGCCGTTTTTCTGGGTCGGCGGCTTCGGCAGCGGAATACTGTCCGCGCTACTGGCCGGTGCCACCCTGGTGACCGAAGAAATCCCGCGACCCGAAGCCACCCTGCGACTACTCGAAACCGAACGCGTAACGCTGTTTCGCAGCTGGCCCGATCAGGCCGAAGTGCTGGCACGACACGCGGAAACCGTTGGCGCTGACCTCTCGGCGTTGCGGCCCGGCAGCCTGGAAGCCCTGCTGCCGCTCGAGCACCGGGCCGCGCCCGGGGCACGGGCCACGCTGTTCGGCATGACGGAGGCGTTCGGGCCGTACTGCGGCTACCCGGCCGACACCGACATGCCGGCCGGCGCATGGGGTAGCTGTGGGAAGCCGTTCGGAGGCATGGAGATCCGGATCGTCGACCCGGACAGCGGCGAGCCGGTTCCGGCGGGAAACGTTGGCACGATCCAGATCCGGGGACCGCACACACTGCGCGGCATCTGCGGTCGCAGCCGCGAAGAGCTGTTTACCGCCGACGGTTTCTACCCCACCGGCGACCTCGGACACCTCAGCAAGGATGGGTTCCTGTTCTACCACGGCAGATCCGACGACATGTTCAAAGTCAGCGGCGCGACCGTCTACCCCAGCGAGGTCGAGCGGGCGCTGCGCACGATCGACGGCGTCGAGAACGCTTACGTCACCTGCGTGCCCGGCCAAGATGGCGAACGGGTGGGCGCGGCGGTGGTGTGCGGCGACCGTGCGCTCACCGCCGAGCAGGTGCATGGGTGGGCCCGAAACTTATTGAGCGCCTTCAAAGTACCGACGGTGTGGCTCTTGCTGCAATCCGATGACGACGTGCCGCGCGGTGGCACCGGCAAGGTCGACATTCAGCGTCTGCGCGAGATGCTGATCGCCCGCGCTTAGGGGACCCGTGTCCAGGGTTGACAGTTCTGCGACTCGAAGGCCTTGACCGTCGAGTTGATATTCGCGTACATCGGACCGATCGAGGTATTCGTCTGGAGTACATGGTCCTTGTTCGCATCGGGCGTGCTGTAGGTAAACCACGAGCACATTGAGTCCTGGGTCGGCACATTGTTTATCCAAACCCCAAAGGCCGATCCCGACCCGCCCGTGTGGTACAGGCCCGGTGCAATGTCAGGCCCTACGACAAAGACACCATTGCCCGGGATAGGGTCGACCGGGTCGGCGACCGCCGGCGGCGCAAGGGCGATCGCTGAAACACATGCAACGAATGCGACCGATGCGCGGAGCGTTGGGGGCATTTCTTCCTCGCTCTATGTCGCTGTCCCCTCCAATGGCAGCGTATGCCCAGGCGGCTCTAGCAACAAGAGATGGCAGCGGCTACCGGCGAGTGCCCGATACCACCGAACGCGGCAACCGGCCCGCGCGAGAATAACCGCTCATGACATCACCATTGACCACGACGTCGAAAGCCAGATTCAGTCGGATGGGCTTGCTCACCGATTGCCGCCAGGTGAGCCGAGTGCCGTCCCCGACCGTGTCGCTTGTAAAGTCCTGCAACGCAACCGTTTCATCTTTGTAGGTCGCCGTGCCGGCAAGCCCATCGAGCCCTTCACCCAGTTGCGTGAATGCGTACAGCACCGCCAGTGTGCCGATCGGTGTTTTGATCGTCACGTCCCAGTCGCCTTCGATGCCCAACCTATACCTCCACCGGCTCTCGGCCCACGGGCCGCCACACTGTGCCCCGGCGTTCGTATTCGAAGAGCTCCTCGATGGCGTGGGCGATTCGAGGGCCGTAGAAGCGATCCAGCAGATGCAGGCCGAGGTCGAGCCCCGATGTCACTCCGCCGGCGGTGATCAGATCTCCATCGTCAACTACGCGGGCCGACACCGGCTGCACACCCGCGGCCTCCAGCAGCTCCAAGCCCAAGTGATGAGTCACCGCGTAGCGTCCCTCGATCAGGCCCGACATCGCCATGATGATGGAGCCACCACACACCGCCGCCAGAGTTACGTCCGGATTGGCAAATGCTTTGCGCAATAACGGTGTTAGCCCGCTCTGAGCCGCCCGGGCCAACAAGACCGGGATGGTCTCGACACCGTCGTCCGGGTCACCGTCGGTCGGCCCACTGGCACCGGGGACAATCACGCACCCGGGTTCAGACGGATCGAGCGCGGCGGTGGCGGTCAGCGCCAAATCGCGGGTGCCGCTGACCACGCCGCGTGGGCCTTCCGCCGCTACCAAAGTCACCGCGAGGTCGCCTGCCACCATCGAACTGCCGGCGGCAAGTACCTCGAACGGGGCGATGACGTCCAACGGGTCGAACCCGTCGTACAACACGATTTGCGCATGCACTCGGCTATGCTCACCGGTCGCTCCGCATAAGACCAGTGGCTGAATTGCCACGTTGCGCCGGTATATTGCCAAGCCATGCATTCAGTCGCGATTCTGGCCGAGCCCGATGCCGTCGCGTTCGACCTCGCCATTGCGATCGAGGTGTTCGGCCGCGTCCGGCTACAGACCGGAGCGCCGGGCTACCGCGTTCGAGTGTGTGGCTGTGAGCCTCTCGTTGCGGCGGGACCCATTCGGATCGCGACGGACTTCGGCCTGGACGAGCTCACCAACGCCGACACCATCGTCGTGCCAGGCCGCAATGACGCCGCAGCGCCAGTTCGGGACGATGTCATCGTCGCGTTGAAGTCAGCTTACCGCAAGGGAATTCGAATTGCTTCTATCTGTAGCGGGGCATTCACCGTGGCGGCCGCGGGAATTCTTGACGGCAAACGGGCGACCACGCACTGGTTGGCGGCCGAATTGTTTTCGGCGGCCTATCCCAACGTCAGACTCGATGCCGACGCGCTCTACATCGACGAAGGCCAAGTCCTCACCTCGGCCGGGGCGTCCGCAGGCCTGGATCTCTGCCTCCACATGATCGCCCGCGACTACGGCGCCGCCGCAGGTGCTGACGCCGCCCGCCTAGCGGTCGCCCCGCTGCACCGCAGCGGCGGCCAAGCACAATTCATCATCCGCAACCGCCGCATGTCCAACACCGAACTCGACGGTCTACTGGTTTGGATTGAGAACAACGCGCACCTGCCGCTGACCCTCCGCGACATCGCGCGCCAGGCGTCCAGCAGCGAGCGGACGATCAATCGCCGCTTCAAGCACGAGACGGGTCAGACGCCAATGCAATGGGTCAACAGCGTTCGGATCAAGCATGGGCAACAACTACTGGAGAGGACCGCTGAAAGCGTTGAAAGCATCTCGCGCCAAGTAGGTTTCGCCTCGGCAGCGAATTTCCGTGAGCGTTTTCGCCGATTGGCGGGAGTGTCGCCGCAGACCTATCGGCACACGTTCCGCGACGAGGGCATCGAGAACGACACCTAGGAGTGTCCTTCCTCGAGCACCACCCCACGTGCGGTGAGGTGATCGATCAGCGGAACTGCGCCGGCGGCAAGATGTTCTGACATCGCGGCCCGCGCGAGTTTGTCGTGGTGCTTTTTCAGCGCGGACAAGATCCGGCGATGGTCCTTCATCGACTGTTCCGGCCACCCCTTGATGGTGGGGAACACCGATTCGGGTGCGTAGCGGGTGATCTGCGACATCAGCTGGGCAAGCTTGGGCGAATCCGCGGCAACGTTGATGGCCCGGTGAAATTCGTGGTTGAGACGAACGGTTCGCTCGTCGTCGTCACCGGCATAGGCTTCTTCGAGTTGCGCCTGGATCTCCTTGAGTTCGCGCAACTGGTCGCCGGTGATGCTGATCGCGGCTCGCGCGGCCAGCTCGCCCCCGACGTGAGCTTGCACGTTGGCGACGTCGGCGACGTCTCGCCCGGTCACCGGCAAGACCACGAAACCCCGGCGCGGCTGCTGGGCGACCAGCCCTTCGGCGCGCAGCGCGAACAACGCTTCGCGCACCGGGGTGACACTGATCCCCAGTTCCGCGGCCAACTGGTCCAGACGAACATAGGACCCCGCGGCGTAGGTGCCATCGAAGATCCTGGTGCGGACAAAGTGCGCCACGTCCTCGGAAAGCTGAGGCCGTGCGGCGAAATCCGGAACGCTCATCGCCTCACACCTGATACTCGGCGAGCAGTCGTTTGCTGATGATGGACTTCTGGATTTCGCTGGTTCCTTCGCCGATGAGCAGGAACGGCGCATCGCGCATCAGCCGCTCGATCTCGTATTCCTTGGAATAGCCGTAGCCGCCGTGAATCCGGAAGCTCTGCTGTGTGACCTCCGAACAGTATTCGCTGGCAAGGTATTTGGCCATGCCGGCGGCGACGTCATTGCGTTCTCCCGAGTCTTTCAGCCGTGCCGCGTTGACCATCATCAGGTGTGCGGCTTCGACTTTGGTCGCCATCTCGGCCAGCTGGAATGCGATGGCCTGGTGCTCGGCAATCGGCTTGCCAAAGGTGTGACGTTGCTGCGCGTAGCGCACCGCGAGCTCGAAGGCGCGGATGCCGATGCCGCAGGCCCTCGCCGACACGTTGACCCGGCCGACTTCGATGCCGTCCATCATCTGGAAGAACCCCTGCCCCGGCGTACCACCGAGAACGTCGTCGGCGCTCGCCCGGTATCCGTCGAAGATGAGCTCGGTGGTTTCGATGCCCTTGTAACCGAGTTTGTCGATCTTGCCTGGAATCGTCAGACCCGGCGCGACTTCGCCGAAACCGACCGGTTTCTCGACAAGAAACGCGGTCAGGTTGCGGTGCCGCTTGTCCGAACCTTCGTCTGTGCGCACCAGCACGGCCACCAGCGTCGAGGTGGCGCCGTTGGTCAGCCACATCTTCTGGCCGTCGATGGCGTAGGTGCCATCGGAATTCCGTTTGGCCCGGGTGCGGATCGCGGCCACATCCGATCCCAGCTCAGGCTCCGACATCGAAAACGCGCCGCGGGATTCGCCGATCGCCATGCGCGGCAGAAACCGCTGCTTCTGCTCGTCGGTGCCATGCTGACGCAACATGTACGCCACGATGAAGTGGGTATTGAGCACTCCAGAGACGCTCATCCAGCCGCGTGCCAGCTCCTCGACGCATAGCGCATACGTGAGCAGCGACTCCCCCAGACCGCCGTACTCCTGCGGAACCATCAGTCCGAACAGACCCATCTCACGCATCTGATCGACAATCTCTTGCGGGTAGATATCGCCGCGTTCGAGTTCCGGTGCGTTGGGAATGACTTCCCTATCGACGAATTGCCGTACCGTGGCGATGATCTCGGTCTGAAATTCGGTGAGGCCTAGAGTCTGCGCGAGTTTGGTCATGCGCTGTCCTTCCCTTGCGCCTATCTCAACAGGCGATGGTTTTCGCGCTCTTCAAGCGCTCGATGTCGGCGGTCGTCAATCCCAAGTACTGCGTGAGCAGGTCGGCGGTGTCTTGTCCCAGGGCGGGCGCCGGTGCACTGGCGGGATGGGCGCCATCGAACGCGGCCGGCATGCCGGGGGCGAAATAGTCTCCGACACCGGGTTGATGCAGCCGAGAGAAGAGTGGATTAGCGGTCACCTTCGGGTCTTCCGCTGCCTCGGCGAAGGTGCGGTACCGCTCGAACAGCACGGTGGTGTCCGACAACGCCGCAGTGATCTGCTGGGCCGTATGATCGGCAAACCAGGTGGCGAACAGGCCTGAGAGCACGTTGCGGTACCGGTAGCGGTCCCCTTCTCGAGCGAAGTCCACGCCCAAAGCCTCGGCGAGCGCCGACACCGCGGCCCCGGTGGCCGTCACCTCGACCAGATCGCGGAAGTGCCGGCCAGTCAACGTGACAACCATGAACGCGACTCCGTCACGACTGGGGAAGTCGTGGCCGTACTGGCCGTAGACGGCGTTGCCCAAACGCTGGCGTTGGGTCCCAATCACCTGCGGCTCGGTCAGCAGTCCCAAATTTCCCGCCGTGGCCAGCGCGACATCCTCGAGCGCCAGGCTGATGCGCGCACCCACCCCGGACTGGTCGCGACGCCGAACCGCGGTGACGACCGCCAGCGCGGCATACAAACCGCAGCACACGTCCCAGGCCGGCAACACATGGTTGATCGGACCGGCATGATCGGCCGGACCCGTGACGAGCGGGAATCCGATACCGGCGTTCACGGTGTAGTCCACTCCAGTGGAACCGTCGCCACGCCCAAAGAGCTGAACATGGATCACGTCGGAACGCTTCGCCGCCAGGCGATCATGGCTCAGCCAGGACAGGCCCGGGGCGTTGGTGACGACGACGGCGTCCCCCTCAACGATGAGCCGCTGGACCAGCTCTTGGCCTTCGATCGAGCGCAGATCGATGGTGGCCGAACGCTTTCCCTTATTCAGCCCGGTCCAGTAGATCGACGTGCCGTCCGCCGCCAGTGGCCACCGCTGGACGTCGGAGGCACCGCCGATCGGATCGATGCGAATCACCTGCGCGCCAAGCTGGCCCAGCGTCATGCCGCACAGCGGCGCGGCGACGAAACTCGACACCTCCACCACAGTAAGGCCGCTCAGCGGCAACTCGTTCACGTCGACGCAATCCGTTCGAAGACCGCGGCAAGCCCCTGGCCGCCGCCGATGCACATGGTCTCCAACCCGTAGCGCGCGTCGCGTCGCTGAAGTTCCCTCGCCATCGTCGCCAGCATCCGCCCGCCGGTGGCACCGACCGGATGCCCGAGCGAGATTCCGGAGCCGTGGATGTTGGTGCGCTCGAGGTCAGCCGCCGAGAACCGCCACTCGCGCATCACTGCCAGTGCCTGTGCGGCGAACGCCTCGTTCAGCTCGATCACGT
>DASZLQ010000178.1:0-3470 GCA_035552295.1 Mycobacterium sp.
GGCTTCCTGGTGGTCGCGGTGGCGCAAAACCGGGACCAGCCGGAGCGAATAGCGAGCGCGTGTTTTGCGGCCATGCGCCAGGTCGCGGTCGGTGGTTCCGGGCCGCTGCTCCAGGCAACGTTGTTCGCTCTGACCGTGGCGGCAACCAGCGCGCTGGCAATTCTGGGGTGGCGCCTGAGTCGATCGATGGGGCGCGCACGGGCACTGAGCCACCGGCACGCAGCCCACGCCCGCATCATCGGGCGCCCCGTTGCCGGGCTGGACGCCGTCGTGGTCGATGCCCCCGAACGGGTCGCCTATTCGGTGGCCGGACGGCCCGACACCATCGTGGTCACCAGCGCCGCACTCGACGCGCTCGATGAGTGCTACCTCGATGCGGTGCTGGCGCACGAGCGTGCCCACCTCTCTGGGCGCCACCACCTGATGCTGGCCCTGACGCGCGCTTTGGCAGTGACCCTGCCGCGCGTTGCACTGTTCACCATCGGCGCCCGCGAAATCGCCCGGCTGACCGAAATGGCGGCCGACGACGCGGCCGCGCGGCGGCACGGCCCCGACACCGTGCTCGGCGCGCTTCTGGCCCTATCCGTGCGGGCGCCCGTTCCCAGCTGCGCCGCCGCTGCGACCGGTACGGATGTGCTGGCCCGCGCCGAGCGATTGGCTGTGCTGGCCCGCGCCGAGCGATTGGCCACACCATTGGTGGCGGGATGGCACACGCGGCTGATGCTCGGCGCTATGACGCTGTTGGTGGTGTTGGTGCCACTGGTCGTTGGGGTGCACGCGGCGATCGGATTTGGGCTGTGTAACCCCATGGGGGCAGATGGACAGACTGTCGCTATGGGTAGTGCCCAAGGGTGCGGCGGCGCACCGGTCGTTCCGCATCGGTGTCCGTGAGCACCGTTTAGTAGCACATCTGTCGGCGCCCTTGGCGCAGACCAAACACCGCCAGGTGCCAGCTTGCCGGAATCCAGCTACTGTCTACGTACGGACATCGTAGGTAATCTGTGCGCATACGCCACCGATCTGGCGTAGGAAAGGGTCGCTGATGCGGGAACGGGCGATGTTGGGCGGCCGTCGTGACTGACCTGTTGTTCGGCACGACGCTGCTGACGTCATTCCTCGGCGGTGTGGTCGCATTGCTGGCGCCTTGCTGTGTCTCGGTGATGCTGCCTGCTTATCTCTCAACGGGCTTTCGTCACCGCGGCGGAGTCGTGCCGGCGACACTGGTTTTCGGAGCGGGTGTGGCGACGGTGATCTTGCCGATTGGGCTGGGTGCGAGCGCGCTAAGCGCCCTATTGGCGTCCGGGCACGTCTGGGTCTTTTCCGTCGGCGGCCTGCTGATGATGGTCGCCGGGGTCGCCACCTTGTCGGGCTGGAAACCCAATCTGCCGATGCCGGGAGCACGAGCCGCGAAACAGGGCAGCTACTGGTCGGCCTTTTTGTTGGGTGGATTCTCCGGCGCCGCGAGCGCGTGCTGTGCGCCCGTCCTAGCCGGCGTCGCAGTCCTTTCCGGGGCGGCCGGGACATTCCCCGTGGCTCTGGCCATTGGTGGCGCCTATGTCGGAGGAATGGTGGCACCGCTGGCGATGGTTGCCCTGCTGTGGGACAAACGACGTGAACGCGCATCGCGGATATTGACCGATCGTCAACTCTGGTTGCGGGTGGGTCCATGGCGGCTAGAGATCGCTCTGGGTAACGCGCTCAGCGGATTCCTGATGATTGCGATGGGTGTGCTCGCCGTCGTGCTCGCCTTCACGGGGCCGGAAATGCCCAGTGGCGGTTGGCAAACCGAGTTGTCCGCGTGGCTGCAACACATCAGCAGCGTCGCGTCGCAGTCCATGTCTTGGTTGCCGGGCTGGGCGCTTCTTGTCGTAATTTCGGGCGGCCTGGTCCTGCTTTTACGCCGCGCTCTGCGGATCCCGGCAACCCCCGCAAGCATCTCGCAAGAGAACCCGTCCGAAATCCTCTCAGCCATCGATACCGTCGAAGGGAACTCGCGTGACCAAGACCACCGGTAAAGAATCGACGCGGCCAGCTGGCGAATACAACCGCAGTCGTGGTCGCCATCCGGTCCGCGACCTCAGCCGACTACGCAGCAGGGCCGGCCGTCATCGGGGCTGGCTCATCGTTACCGCGGTCATCGTCGTGTTCGCGGTCGCGAGCTTGTATGTGATCTACCAAAATTCGCACAACAAGCACAGCGCGACCGCCGGTGGCGGATTCAAACACGTCGAAGACCAACCCGGAAAGGGTTCGATGGCACCCGGTTTCACGCTGACCTCCGCCACCGGCCAACAGGTCAGCCTGTCCGACTTCCGCGGCAAGAACGTCCTGCTGTATTTCCAGGAGGGGCTGATGTGTGAGCCGTGCTGGACCCAGATCAAAGACCTCGAACGAAACGAAACAGCATTGAAGACCGCGGGCATCGATGCCCTCGTGTCGATCACCACCGATCCGGCCAACCTTCTAAGCCACAAGGTGGGAGATGAAAAACTTTCCACGCCGGTCTTGTCGGACCCGACGATGCAGGTTTCGCGCGCCTACAACGCAAACCGGTACGGGATGATGGGCGACATGCGCGACGGGCACAGTTTCGTGCTGGTCGGCCCGAACGGAACGATCAGCTGGCGTGCCGACTACGGCGGCGCACCTGACTACACGATGTTCCTGCCGACACAACAGATCCTCGCCGATTTCGACCGGGAAAAGACCCTGTGAGCGACTTAGTGCCGACCCCTAGAGGGCTTGCGCATCGGAGACACTCACGTGTCGGTCGCCGACGACCAGACCAAGCAGGTCAACGTGTACCAGCACGGCGTGCTGGTGTAACGATGCCAACGTCCATAGGAACAGGCGGCGCTAAAACCATTGGCGGGCATACCATCTCGTTTGGACCCAGCGCGGTACCCACACCGTGATGGACTAGGCAAAACCCAGTTATGATGAACTCCTCCCCCTTTGGGCTACCGATCAACTCCCGCCTGGGTTATCGCGAAACAATCAAGTACGCCACTCGGTTCAGCACCGACGGGACTAGCCGAATGACGCCGCCGCGCGGGCGCAAGCAAGACCAACGTGACCCACGGCTGCCTGGGCCTCAACCGCGAGAACGCCCAGTGGTTCTACACACTGAGTTCTCCCAACCCGGCGACATCGTCAAGGTCCGCAACACGGGCGGCGAGCCGCTACGACTGCGGCAGAATCACCGCCCGTTCACCTCATCACCGATCACCACGCGACCCAACTCGATTGGGGCACCCACCAGGGAGCCGTATTCCGTCCAACTGCCGTCGTAGTTCTTAACGTTCTTGTGTCCCAGCAATTCCTGCAGGACGAACCAGGTGTGCGACGAACGCTCCCCGATTCGGCAGTACGCAATCGTTTCCTTGGCGCCGTCCAGACCGGCGTCGGCATACAGCTTGGCCAACTCCTCGTCGGACTTGAAGGTCCCGTCTTCGTTGGCGGCCTTGCTC
>DASZLQ010000179.1:0-1524 GCA_035552295.1 Mycobacterium sp.
CCTTGCGCAGCACCATCACCCAGCCGATAACACCGGCGAGAACGGCGACGACTGTGCCGGCGCGCAGCGCGGTGACCATGAACGGGTAGGCCCACATCTGCTGCACATCGGTGATCAGATTCCAGGTCAGCTGCGGATTCATCCACCCGCTCCACCGGTGTGGACGGGAGGAACGTCGGGTTGGCCGACGACGAACAGGCGCCCGGCCCGGTCATGGAGCACTTCGATCGGGATGCCGTAGAGCGCGCCGAGCTGATCGGCGGTGATCACCTCCTCGGGCGTTCCGATCACGGCCGACCCGCGGGCGATGTAGATCACGCGATCCAGGTAGGGCAGGATCGGGTTCACGTCGTGGGCCACCATGACCACCGCGACGCGGTCCCGGCGGCAGATGTCGCGCACCAGGGCGCTGATCCCGGCCTGGCTGGGTACGTCGAGGCTGTCGAGCGGCTCGTCGAGCAATAGCAGTTCCGGCCGGCGAATCAGGGCCTGCGCGATCAGCAGCCGCTGCTGTTCACCACCGGAGCAGCGGCCGATCGGACGCTGGGCATAGTCGGCGGCGCCGACCACTTCGATCACGTGCTGGAGCCGTCGTCGCCGGTCCGCGAACCGTCGCGGGGCCAGCAGCCGGGTCAGCCACGGCACGGGCGTTCCCCAGCGGGCGCCGTCCAATCCCAGGGACACCACGTCGATGCCGCGGATGCGCACGCTGGCGTCGAACGCGCGCCGTTGCGGCAGATACCCGATCCGGTTGGTGCGCCGGCCGGGGCGCTCGCCTAGCACCTCAACTTTGCCGTGCGACGGTGTCAGCCCCAGCAGCACCTTCAGCAGCGTCGACTTTCCGCAGCCGTTAGGTCCGAGCACGGCGACGAATTCCCCGGCGGCGACGTCGAGGGACACATCCGACCACACGGTCGTCCCGCCCACCACCGCCGAGGCGCCACGCATCCGCACAGCGACTGCGTCGGCAACCGGCGCTGGGGCGGCCTGCTGGCTGGCGTGGCCGGGGACCGTGCTGGTCATCTACTTTCCTGTCGCGGTGTGCAGAGCGTCGGCCAGGCCAGACAGCTGGGTGGATTGCCAATCTTGAAACGACGCGTTCGCCGGCGACAGTGTCTCGGTCACCGTAGTGATTGCAACGCCCTGCTTCTTGGCTGCGTCGACTTGGGCCTGCACATCTGGGTTGCTGTTTTGGCTGTTCAACACGTACACCTTGATCGCCTTCGTGGCAATCTGCTGGTCGATGGTCGCCTTGTCCGCCGGCGACGGATCGGTGCCCTCACTGATCGCCTTGAGGAATTCCGGCGGCGTGATCAGGTTCAGCCCCAACGCATCCGAGAGCGGGGAGAAGATCGATTCACTGGCACCGACTGGCGTCCCGGCGTACTTGGCTTTGATACTGGCGATCAAGCTGTGGTAGTTGGACAGGGCGTGGTTGAGGAACTGCTGGTTCAGCTGATCGAAATAGCCCGAGTCATTCGGGTCCGCCTTCTTGTAGGCGGCGGTGATGGCGTTGGCCACCTT
>DASZLQ010000180.1:0-4705 GCA_035552295.1 Mycobacterium sp.
CGGATCACCGAATCGGTTACAAGGCACACAATCTCGATCAGGTTCTCGACGGCGACCTGGACGCGTTGTTCGACGCGCTGAGCGCCGCCGACAAGCAGTCGCGGTTGCAACAGGCATGACAGTCCTGCGGCGCGCAATCGACTCTGCTGCGGCGCTACTGGCCGAAGCGGGAATCGATTCTGCGTGTTTCGATGCGGAGGAGTTGGCGGCTCATCTAACGGGTACCGATCGCGGTCGGCTGAGTTTGGTCGAGTCGATCGATGAGGAGTTTTTCCCGCGTTACCACGACGTCGTCGCTGCGCGCTCGCGCCGGGTGCCATTGCAGCATCTCATTGGCACGACGGCGTTCGGACCGGTGCTGCTGCACGTCGGCCCCGGTGTGTTCATACCGCGTCCGGAGACCGAGGCCATATTCGCGTGGGCCACCGCGCAGCGACTCGATGCGCGGTCATTAATCGTCGATTTGTGCACCGGATCCGGCGCATTAGCGGTGGCGCTGGCTCAGCACCTTCCCGCCGCCCGGGTCATCGGGGTCGACGACTCCGATGCGGCGCTCGAGTACGCACGCCGCAATGCCGAGGGCACGGCAGTCGAACTCGTCCGCGCCGACGCCACTACACCGGGCCTGCTTCCCGAGTTGGACGGGCGGGTTGACGTGGTCGTAGCGAACCCGCCGTACGTTCCCGATAGCGTGGTCCTGGAACCTGAAGTAGCCCAACATGATCCGTCTCACGCGGTGTTCGGCGGGCCGGACGGGATGACGGTCATAACGGCGGTTGTAGGCCTTGCCGGGCGCTGGCTGCGCCCTGGCGGCCTCTGCGCCGTCGAGCATGATGACGCCACGTCGTCGCAGACCGTCGAATTGGTCGAGAGCACAGGACTTTTCGATGACGTCAGGGCCCGGCAAGATCTGACCGGCAGGCCAAGGTTTGTGACGGCCCGCAGAAGAGGAGAGCCGTGACCGAGGTTTTCGACTGTGCTGACCCCGACCAGCGTGCGCTCGGAATCGAGTCGGCGGTAGGGGCGCTCAAGGGCGGCCGACTGGTCGTTATGCCGACGGACACCGTGTACGGAATCGGCGCCGACGCGTTCGAGAGCACCGCGGTGGCCGCGCTGCTCTCGGCAAAGGGCCGTGGGCGTGACATGCCGGTGGGTGTGCTGGTTGGTTCCTGGCACACCATTGAGGGCCTGGTCTACACAATGCCTGACGGGGCCCGCGAACTGATCCGCGCATTCTGGCCCGGCGCGCTGAGTCTCGTGGTGACACAAGCGCCGTCGCTGCAATGGGATCTCGGCGATGCCCGCGGCACGGTGATGCTGCGAATGCCGCTGCAACCCGTCGCCATCGAGTTGCTGCGTGAGGTCGGACCGATGGCGGTTTCCAGCGCCAACGTCTCCGGCCGCTCACCGGCGGTGAACGCCGATGAGGCGCGTAACCAATTCGGCGATCTCGTCGACGTCTACCTCGACGCGGGCCCGTCTGAGCAGCAGGCCGCGTCCACGATCGTCGACCTGACCGGAGCAGCTCCGCGCATCCTGCGAGCGGGTCCGGTGAGCGTCGAGCGGATCGCGGAGGTGCTCGGGACGGACCCGGGAAGTTTGATCGCCTAGGTCGGCGTGGTTGTTTCAGTCTCAGGTTGGTGCAGTACGGTCTCGAGGTGTCCAGCGACATAGCCAGCCTTGCCGGTGGCCTGCTCGCTCTATCTGATCGCGGCGCAGGTGTTCCGCTCCGCGAGCTTGCGCTCGTCGGACTGACCGCAGCGATCATCACCTACTTCGCCACCGGACCGGTGCGAGTGCTGGCGACCCGATTGGGAGCCGTCGCCTATCCGCGGGAACGCGATGTGCACGTGACCCCGACGCCGCGAATGGGCGGCCTGGCGATGTTTCTGGGCGTTGTCTCCGCCGTCTTTCTGGCATCCCAGCTTCCGGCGCTCACCCGTGGGTTCGTCTATTCCAGCGGAATGCCCGCGGTGCTGGTGGCCGGTGCGGTGATCATGGGTATCGGGCTGATCGACGACCGTTGGGGCCTGGATGCTTTGACGAAGTTCGCCGGTCAGATCACCGCGGCCAGCGTGCTGGTCACCATGGGTGTCGCGTGGAGCGTCATCTACATTCCGTTGGGCGGTGTCGGCACCATCGTGCTGGACCAGGCCTCGTCGATCCTGCTGACCCTGGCGCTGACCGTGTCGATCGTCAACGCGATGAACTTCGTGGACGGGCTCGACGGACTGGCCGCCGGGCTGGGTCTCATCACCGCGATGGCCATCTGCATGTTCTCGGTTGGTCTGCTCCGCGACCATGGCGGTGACGTGCTGTTCTATCCGCCTGCGGTGATTTCGGTGGTGCTCGCGGGGGCTTGTCTGGGCTTTTTGCCGCACAACTTCCACCGAGCCAAGATCTTCATGGGCGATTCCGGCTCGATGCTGATCGGCTTGATGCTGGCTGCCGCGTCCACGACCGCTGCCGGCCCGGTCTCGCAGAACGCCTACGGCGCCCGCGACGTATTTGCTCTGCTGTCACCTTTCCTGCTGGTGGTGGCGGTCATGTTTGTGCCGATGCTCGACCTTCTGCTGGCCATCGTGCGCCGTACCCGCGCGGGCCGCAGCGCGTTCAGCCCCGACAAGATGCACCTGCACCACCGGTTGCTGCAAATCGGTCATTCGCATCGCCGGGTGGTACTGCTCATCTATCTATGGGTAGGCATTGTCGCGTTCGGCGCCGCGAGCACAATCTTTTTCAACCCGCGCGATACCGCGGCGGTAATGCTGGGCGCGATTGTGGTTGCGGGCGTGGCGACGGTGATTCCGCTCCTGCGCCGCCGCGAGGACTACTACGACGAGGAGTAGTAGTTACGTCTTCCGTATGGTACGGTGCAGGTAGAACCCCGAAAAGAAGCCTTGAGGGTTGCCGGCCAGCCGGCCCTTCGGACGCTTGTCCGATCGCGCCGATTCACGACCGACAAAGGGAGCTACCCCTTGGGTGATTCCAGTGTGACGTGCGATACGCTCGGCGGGCCACCGATCGGGCGGTCGGGGGATTTCCGCTCTACTACCTGGGATTGAGGTGCTGCGGTGACGACACCAGCGCAGGACGCGCCGTTGGTGTTTCCCTCTGTTGCTTTCCGCCCCGTTCGACTTTTTGTGATCAGCGTTGGGATCACCGCGGTGGCGATCGTCGCCGCCGGTTTGTCCGGACACCTCATGGTCGGGGTGTTCTTCGGCATCGGGTTGCTGCTGGGTTTGCTCAACGCTCTCTTGGTGCGTCGTTCGGTGGAGGCGATTACCGCTCGAGACCATCCGCTGAAAAGGTCGATGGCACTCAACTCGGCCTCGCGGCTGGCCATCATCACCATTGCCGGGCTGATCATTGCTTACGTCTTCCGGCCCGCGGGATTGGGCGTGGTCTTCGGACTGGCGCTCTTCCAGGTGCTGTTGGTCGGGTCGACCGCGCTGCCGGTGTGGAAGAAGCTGCGCACCGGCGAACCGGCGCAATCTTCGGCCTCGGAAGGGCCGGAGGAAAGGAGCACCAGCGATGACTGAGACGATCCTGGCCGGTGCCCAAATCGAGGTCGGCGAGCACACCACGGCGACGTGGCTCGGGATGACCGTTAACACCGACACGGTGCTGTCGACGGCGATCGCCGCGGTGATCGTTATTGGCCTGGCCTTCGTCCTGCGCGCCAAGATCACGTCGAGCGGCGTTCCCAGCGGAGTCCAATTGTTCTGGGAGGCGCTCACCATACAGATGCGCAACCAGATCGAGAGCGCTATCGGAATGCGCATCGCGCCGTTCGTGCTGCCGCTGGCGGTCACCATCTTCGTGTTCATCCTGATATCCAACTGGCTGTCGGTGCTGCCGCTGCAGTACACCGATAAATCCGGTCACACCACCGAGTTGCTCAACTCGGCGGCGGCGGACATCAATTACGTGCTGGCGCTGGCTCTTTTCGTGTTCGTCTCCTACCACGTGGCCGGGATCTGGCGCCGTGGCATCGTCGGGCACCCGATCAAGGTGCTCAAGGGGCACGTAGCCTTCCTGGCGCCGATCAACCTGGTCGAAGAATTGGCGAAGCCGATCTCGTTGTCGCTCCGACTTTTTGGCAATATCTTCGCCGGCGGCATCCTGGTGGCGCTGATCGCGATGTTCCCGCCGTACATTATGTGGGCGCCCAACGCGATCTGGAAGTCGTTCGACTTGTTCGTCGGTGCGATCCAGGCGTTCATCTTCTCGATTCTGACCATCTTGTACTTCAGCCAGGCCATGGAGCTGGAGGAACACCATGACTAGGACCGCCATGAATTGTCCTGGCCCACGCACCATTACAGGAGCCTGGTAGACCGCTACCAGATAGCCACCACATAAAGGAGGAAGAGAATGGACCCCACTATCGCTGCCGGTGCTCTCATCGGCGGTGGAATTATCATGGGTGGCGGCGCAATCGGAGCCGGGATCGGTGACGGTATTGCCGGTAACGCGCTGGTGTCGGGTATTGCCCGGCAACCCGAGGCGCAGGGCCGCTTGTTCACGCCGTTCTTCATCACCGTCGGTCTGGTTGAGGCGGCCTACTTCATCAACCTGGCGTTCATGGCCTTGTTCGTCTTCGCCACCCCGGTCACGTAGTCCGGCTGTGATGGGTTGCAATGGGTGAAGTGAACCCTATGGTTTTGGCGGCCGGCCAGGCGGTAGCAGAGGGCGGCAAGGG
>DASZLQ010000181.1:0-3653 GCA_035552295.1 Mycobacterium sp.
TCGAACTCCTCCTCGCTGGTATTGGCCATCATCCTGTCGCGCACGATGCCGGCGTTGTTCACCAGCACATCCAGACCACCGAACTTCTCGACGGCGGTCTGGATGAGGCTGGCCGCTTGATTCCAGTCCGCGATGTTGGATCCGTCAGCGATGGCCTCGCCACCGGCTGCGGTGATCTCGTCGACTACACCCTGCGCGGCGCTGCCGCCGCCGGCGGGCGACCCGTCCAGACCAACACCGATGTCGTTGACGACGACGCGCGCACCCTCGGCCGCGAAGGCCAGCGCATGCGCGCGACCGATACCGCCGCCCGCTCCCGTGACGATGACGACACGGCCATCGACGACGCCCATACCAATGCTCCTTTACTTGATCGCGTTCGCGTTCGTTGTGGCCAGATAGTGCGGTGGCTCGCCGCCGCCGTGCACCTCCAACGAGGCGCCGCTGATGTAGGACGCCGCGTCGGACGCCAAAAACGCTGCGGCCCAACCCACATCCTCGGGTTTGGCCAGCCGGCCCAGTGGCACATTCCTGGAGATCGCGGCGATCGACTCGGCGTCGCCGTAGAACAGGTCGGCCTGCTCGGTTTCGACCATGCCGACGACGCAGGCATTCACCCGGACCTTCGGTCCCCACTCCACCGCCAGCGTCTGGGTCATGCTCTCCAAGCCGGCCTTGGCCGCACCGTACGCGGCGGTGCCGGGGCTTGGCCGCCGACCGCTGAGACTGCAGATGTTGACGATCGACCCGCCTGTCGGCTGGCCTTGCATCTTGTCGTTCGCGTGCTGCGAAACCCACAGCCCGCCAATCAGATTGAGCTCGATGATCTTGCGGTTGAACTTGGGGCTGGACTCCGCGGTCAGCACGTACGGCGAACCCCCGGCGTTGTTGACGACGACGTCGAGCCGGCCGTGCCGCTCCACGATGGTGTCGATCAACGCCTTGACGGCTTCCTCGTCGCGGACGTCGCAGGCCTGAAACTCATAGGGCAGACCCTCGACGGCGTGTCGCGCGCAGGTGATCACGGTCGCGCCCTGTTCGGCGAAAACAGAACTGATACCGGCACCTACCCCGCGAACGCCGCCGGTGACCAAGACCACCCGCCCGGCCAATCCAAAATTGATGGCGTCGGCTCTTTCGGCGCGAGTCACTGTGCTAGCGTACCAAGCAAGTGCTTGCTTAGGTAGCCACCCATCAGGAAGTGCAATGACGATCACATCCACCACCACGGAACCGGGCATAGTCACGGTCACCGTCGACTACCCCCCGGTCAACGCCATCCCGTCGCAAGGCTGGTTCGAACTGGCCGACGCCATCACGGCGGCCGGCGCGAACCCCGAGACTCACGCGGTGATCCTGCGGGCCGAGGGCCGCGGCTTCAACGCCGGCGTCGACATCAAGGAAATGCAGCGCACCGAGGGATTCACCGCACTCATCGACGCCAACCGGGGCTGCTTCGCCGCGTTCCGCGCGGTCTACGAATGCGCGGTGCCGGTGATCGCGGCGGTGAACGGATTCTGCGTCGGCGGCGGCATCGGGCTGGTCGGCAACTCCGACGTCATCGTGGCCTCCGACGACGCCACCTTCGGACTCCCGGAGGTGGAGCGGGGCGCGCTCGGGGCGGCCACCCACCTGTCCCGGCTGGTACCGCAGCACCTGATGCGGCGCCTGTTCTTCACGGCGGCGACCGTAGACGCCGCCACCCTGCACCACTTCGGCTCGGTGCACGAGGTGGTGCCCCGCGACCAGCTCGACGAGGCCGCTTTGCGGGTGGCCCGCGAGATCGCCGCCAAAGACACTCGCGTCATCCGCGCGGCCAAGGAAGCGCTCAACTTCATCGATGTACAACGGGTCAACTCGAGTTATCGCATGGAGCAAGGCTTTACCTTCGAACTCAACCTCGCGGGGGTGTCCGACGAGCACCGCGACGCCTTTGTCAAGAAATCATGAGCGACAAGCGAACCACCCTCGACGACGCCGTCGCGCAATTGCGCAGCGGCATGACGATTGGCATCGGCGGCTGGGGGTCGCGGCGCAAGCCCATGGCCTTCGTGCGCGCCATGCTGCGCACCGACATCACGGACTTGACGGTGGTCACCTATGGTGGCCCCGACCTGGGGCTGCTGTGCTCAGCGGGCAAGGTCAAGCGCGTCTACTACGGGTTCGTCTCGCTGGACTCGTCGCCCTTCTACGACCCGTGGTTCGCCAAGGCGCGTACCAGTGGCGCCGTCGAAGCCCGGGAAATGGATGAGGGCATGCTGCGCTGCGGGCTGCAGGCGGCGGCGCAGCGGCTGCCGTTCCTGCCGATCCGCGCCGGGCTGGGCAGTTCGGTGCCCGACTTCTGGGAGGGCGAATTGCAAACCGTAACCAGCCCTTATCCGGCTCCGGGCGGCGGACACGAGACACTGATCGCCATGCCCGCATTGCGATTGGACGCCGCATTCGTGCACCTCAATCTCGGTGATAGTCAAGGCAATGCTGCATACACCGGCATCGATCCCTACTTCGACGACCTCTTCCTGATGGCCGCCGAGAAGCGCTACCTGTCGGTGGAGCGCGTCGCGCCGACTGAGGAGCTGATCAAGGCGGTGCCGCCGCAGGCGCTGTTGGTGAACCGAATGATGGTCGACGCGGTTGTGGAGGCGCCCGGCGGAGCCCACTTCACCACCGCTGCACCGGATTACGGCCGGGATGAGAAGTTCCAGCGGCACTACGCCGAGGCCGCCTCGACGGAAGATGGCTGGCGGCAGTTCGTCAAGACTTACCTCTCGGGCAGCGAAGACGAATACCAGGCGGCCGTGCGGACCTTCGGAGAGGGGGCATCGTCGTGACCAGCACCACGAGCACTCGCGCCGAGGTTTGTGCGGTGGCCTGCGCCGAATTGTTTAGGGGCGCGGGCGAAATCATGGTCAGCCCGATGACGAACATGGCCTCGGTCGGCGCACGGCTGGCCCGGCTGACCTTCTCCCCGGACATCCTGCTGACCGATGGCGAGGCGCAGCTGCTGGCCGACACCCCGGCGCTGGGTGCGTCCGGAGCGGTTGAGGGTTGGATGCCGTTTGGCCGCGTGTTCGAGACGCTTGCCTGGGGACGGCGGCATGTGGTGATGGGCGCCAATCAGGTTGACCGCTTTGGCAATCAGAACATCTCGGCGTTCGGGCCGCTGCAGCATCCCACGCGACAGATGTTCGGACTCCGGGGTGCACCCGGCAACGCGATCAACCACGCGACCAGCTACTGGGTCGGCAACCACTCCAAGCGGGTGTTCTGCGAGGCCGTCGACGTGGTCTGCGGCATCGGCTGGGACAAGGTCGACGCCGACAATCCGGGGTTCCGGTTCGCCAACACGTATCGAGTCGTGTCCAACCTCGGCGTGTTCGACTTCGGCGGCCCGGACCGCACGATGCGGGCGCTGAGCCTGCACCCCGGGGTGTCGCCCGATGATGTCCGCGAAGCCACCTCGTTCGGGGTGCATGGTCTCGAGCAGGCCGAGGAGACCCGGCTGCCTACCGACGACGAACTGCGCCTGATCCGCGAGGTCGTCGACCCGAAAGCACTGCGAGACAGAGAGATACGTTGATGAGGTTGCGCACGCCGCTGACCGAGCTGGTCGGCGTCGAGCACCCGGTGGTGCAAACCGGGATGGGCTGGGT
>DASZLQ010000182.1:0-15448 GCA_035552295.1 Mycobacterium sp.
GAGGACCGGCAGCGGTTCAAGGACATCGTCGCCAAAGTCGGTGGCGAATCCGCCCGCAGCCGAGTGTGTTTCACCATGGACGAGGTGCGCGAGACCGTCAAGGAAGTCGGCCTGCCGGTCGTGGTGCGGCCGAGCTTCACCATGGGCGGCCTGGGTTCGGGCATGGCGCACTCCGCCGAAGAGGTCGACCGGATGGCCGGCGCCGGGCTGGCCGCCTCACCCAGTGCCAATGTGCTGATCGAGGAATCGATCTACGGCTGGAAGGAATTCGAACTCGAGCTGATGCGCGACGGCCGCGACAACGTGGTGGTGGTGTGCTCCATCGAGAACGTCGACCCGATGGGCGTGCACACCGGTGACTCGGTGACCGTCGCGCCGGCCATGACCCTGACCGACCGGGAATACCAGCGGATGCGCGATCTGGGCATCGCGATCCTGCGTGAGGTTGGCGTGGACACCGGTGGCTGCAACATCCAATTCGCGGTCAACCCGCGCGATGGCCGGCTGATCGTCGTCGAGATGAATCCGCGGGTCTCACGGTCAAGTGCGCTGGCATCCAAGGCCACTGGTTTCCCGATCGCCAAGATCGCCGCCAAGCTGGCCATCGGTTACACCCTCGACGAGATCGTCAACGACATCACCAAGGAAACGCCGGCCTGCTTCGAGCCGACTCTGGACTACATCGTGGTCAAAGCGCCGCGGTTCGCGTTCGAGAAGTTCCCCGGCGCCGATCCCACGCTGACCACCACGATGAAATCGGTCGGGGAGGCAATGTCGCTGGGTCGCAACTTCATCGAGGCGCTCGGCAAGGTGATGCGGTCGCTGGAAACCAGCCGTGCCGGCTTCTGGACGAAGCCCGATCCCGGCGATGACGTCGCCGAAGTGCTGACCCGCGTGCAAACCCCGACCGAAGGTCGGCTCTACGACATCGAGCTGGCGCTGCGGCTGGGCGCGTCGGTGGAGCAGGTAGCCGAGGCCAGCGGTGTGGATCCATGGTTCATCGCGCAGATCGGTGAGCTGGAAAAGCTGCGCGCCGAGTTGGTCGCCGCCCCAGTGCTCGATGTCGACCTGCTGCGGCGGGCCAAGCACTACGGGCTGTCCGACCGCCAGATCGCTGCGCTGCGACCGGAATTGGCCGGGGAAGACGGCGTCCGGTCGCTGCGCGTGCGACTGGACATCCACCCGGTGTACAAAACGGTGGACACCTGCGCTGCGGAGTTCGAGGCCAAGACGCCCTACCACTACAGCAGCTATGAACTCGACCCGGCCGCCGAGACCGAGGTGGCCCCGCAGATCGAGAAGCCCAAGGTGCTGATCCTGGGCTCTGGGCCTAACCGGATCGGCCAGGGCATCGAATTCGACTACAGCTGTGTGCACGCGGCAACCACGTTGTCGCAGGCCGGTTTTGAAACCGTGATGGTCAATTGCAACCCGGAGACGGTGTCCACCGACTACGACACCGCCGACCGGCTGTACTTCGAGCCGCTGACTTTCGAGGACGTCCTCGAGGTGTACCGCGCCGAAGCCGAATCGGCCGCCGGTGGCCCGGGCGTGGTGGGAGTCATCGTCCAACTCGGCGGCCAGACCCCGCTGGGACTGGCTCAACGGCTCTTTGATGCCGGGGTTCCCATCGTGGGCACCCCGCCGGAGGCGATCGACCTGGCCGAGGACCGCGGCGCTTTCGGTGACGTGTTGAGCACCGCGGGACTGCCGGCGCCGAAATACGGCACCGCAACGACTTTCGCGCAGGCCCGTCGGATCGCCGAAGAAATCGGTTACCCGGTGCTGGTGCGGCCTTCGTATGTGCTGGGCGGCCGCGGCATGGAGATCGTCTACGACGACGAGACGCTGAAGGGCTACATCACCCGCGCGACCGAGCTGTCTCCCGAGCACCCGGTGCTCGTCGACCGCTTCCTCGAGGACGCGGTGGAGATCGACGTCGACGCGCTGTGCGACGGCGCCGAGGTCTACATCGGCGGGATCATGGAACACATCGAGGAGGCCGGGATCCACTCCGGCGACTCGGCCTGCGCATTGCCGCCGGTGACTTTGGGCCGCAGTGACATCGAGAAGGTCCGCCATGCGACGGAAGCCATCGCACACGGCATCGGCGTGGTGGGTCTGCTCAACGTGCAATATGCCCTCAAAGACGACGTGCTCTACGTCCTGGAAGCCAACCCGCGCGCCAGCCGCACGGTCCCGTTCGTGTCCAAGGCCACCGCGATCCCACTCGCCAAGGCGTGCGCCCGGATCATGCTGGGCGCCACCATTTCCCAGCTTCGCGAGGAGGGAATGCTGGCGGCTTCCGGGGACGGTGGCCACGCCGCCCAGAACGCGCCGATCGCGGTCAAGGAAGCGGTGTTGCCGTTTCACCGGTTCCGCCGCGCCGACGGGGCCGCCATCGATTCGCTGCTCGGCCCGGAGATGAAGTCGACCGGCGAGGTGATGGGAATCGACCGCGACTTCGGCAGCGCCTTCGCCAAGAGCCAAACCGCCGCCTACGGATCGCTACCGGCCGAGGGCACCGTGTTCGTGTCGGTCGCCAACCGGGACAAGCGGTCGCTGGTGTTCCCCGTCAAGCGGCTGGCCGACCTGGGCTTTCGCGTTCTTGCCACCGAAGGCACTGCGGAGATGTTGCGCCGCAACGGGATTCCCTGTGACGAGGTTCGCAAGCACTTCGAGCCGCCGCAGCCGGACCGCCCCGCGGCGTCCGCGGTCGACGCCATCAAGGCCGGTGAGGTCGACATGGTGATCAACACCCCCTACGGCAACTCCGGCCCGCGTATCGACGGTTACGAAATCCGGTCGGCTGCCGTCGCCGTCAACATCCCATGCGTCACGACGGTGCAGGGCGCATCCGCGGCGGTGCAGGGCATCGAAGCGGGGATCCGTGGCGACATCGGTGTGCGGTCGCTGCAGGAACTGCACAGTGTCATCGGTCCGGCGGGCCCAGCCGATAAGGGAAGGGCCCGGTGACGGGGTTCGGCACCCGGCTGGCCGCGGCGAAGTTGAGTCGCGGGCCGCTTTGTCTGGGCATCGACCCGCATCCCGAACTGCTGCGGGCATGGGACCTGCCGACCACCGCCGATGGGTTGGCCGCGTTCTGCGACATCTGCATCGAGGCCTACTCCGGTTTCGCCGTCGTCAAACCGCAGGTGGCTTTCTTCGAGGCCTACGGCTCCGCCGGATTCGCGGTGCTGGAACGGACCATCACCGCGCTGCGCTCCGCGGGAGTGCTGGTGCTGGCCGACGCCAAGCGCGGAGACATCGGGTCGACGATGGCGGCCTACGCCGAGGCATGGGCGGGCGATTCGCCGCTGGCCGCCGACGCCGTTACCGCCTCGCCATATCTGGGCTTCGGCTCGCTGCGGCCCCTGCTGGAAGCCGCTGCGGCACACGACCGCGGCGTGTTCGTGCTGGCGGCAACGTCCAACCCGGAGGGCGCGACCGTGCAGCGTGCCGCGTTTGACGGCCGTACGGTGGCGCAGCTGATCATCGACCAGGCGGCGGTGGTCAACCGGTCTGCCACGCCAACCGAGCCGGGATACGTCGGGGTGGTCTTGGGTGCGACGGTTTTCGAGGCGCCGGATGTCAGCGAGCTGGGTGGACCGGTGCTGGTGCCCGGGGTGGGGGTGCAGGGCGGGCGGCCGGAGGCGCTCGGCGGCCTGGGAGGGGCGGCGCCGGGCCAGCTGCTGCCCGCGGTGGCGCGCGAGGTGCTTCGGGCCGGACCGGGCGTGTCGGACCTGCGGGCGGCGGGCGAACGGGTGCTGGACGCCGTCGCGTATCTGTCCGCGCTGTAGACCGGGCGTCAGTCCGACGCCACCGCGGTACTGGGTCTGGCGGTTTCGACGATGACGGTGGTGGCCTTGACGACGGCCACCGCGACGCTGCCGGGCTGCAGTTTCAACTCCTGGGCGGCCGCGGTGCTCATCAGCGACACGACGGTGAAGGGACCACACTGCATTTCGACCTGGGTCATCACCTTGTCGCTGGTGACCTTGGTGACCAGGCCGACGAACCGGTTGCGGGCGGAGCTGCCGATGCCGAGCGGATCCCGCGCTGGTGCGGGCGCGTTGGTCCGGGCGAACTCGGCGAGATCCTCGCTGGCGACTACCTTGCGGCCGGCCGCGTCCAGACTCACCGCCAATGTGCCGTGGTTGATCCATCGCCGGACGGTGTCATCGCTGACTCCTAGCAGCTCAGCCGCCTGACGGATCCGCAGACTCGGCACCGCTCGATGGTATCGGATACCGCGGGTGCGGATTCGCCGAAACCTGCCCTCAATTTGTTTGCTGGGACCCCGGCGCAAGCACGAGGTGAGCATGATGGCCGGTGATGAATTCGGGACGCCCGCGGTGTCGAGGGTGCCTCGTGCTTGGGATCACGACCGCAGGGTCGGGCGGGTTCCGGGACGCCCAATGAGTCGTGCGAAGTCGACGGCGACGGCTGACGGCGCGAGAAATTTCCGACGTCCACCCCGGCGCGGGGGCCCCGTCGGCGGGCGAAAACGCGGCTGAATTCGCCATCGCAAGGTCGCCGACCTGCCGTTGGTCACGGCGCGACACGCGCGACACGCCACGACAAATTGCGTGATCCGCGGCACGGGGTCTCGCGGCAGTTTGCGCCGCCGACTGCGGCGACCGTCCGGGTGGTGTTGCGACGCCGACCCGAAGGCACAAAACCGCAGGTAGATGCCCAGATCCAGGTCAATACGAGGCGGCTGCCTGCCCCCCGAACAGCGCCTTGTCCAGCCCCTTTCAGGGATGCCGCGCGGACCGCTGGCGGGGGCCACACGCGGAGTCGACCTCGCCATTTACCGCCGTAACCAGGGGGGTCGGGTTAGATTTCGTCAGGAAGCGTGAGTACGGTCGTCTCCGCTGGCTGAACTACCCGGCAGAGACACAAGATCGACTGCGATCGAAAGATTGATCAGATACGGAGGAATCGTGGCCCTTCCCCAGTTGACCGACGAGCAGCGCGCGGCCGCGTTGGAGAAGGCGGCTGCCGCACGTCGAGCGCGAGCAGAGCTCAAGGACCGGCTGAAGCGCGGTGGCACCAACCTGCCCCAGGTGCTCAAGGACGCCGAGACCAACGAAGTCCTGGGCAAGATGAAGGTGTCTGCGCTGCTGGAGGCTTTGCCGAAGGTGGGCAAGGTCAAGGCGCAAGAAATCATGACCGAGCTGGAAATCGCGCCGACTCGTCGTCTGCGCGGTCTCGGCGACCGTCAGCGCAAGGCCCTGCTGGAAAAGTTCGGCTCCTAACCCAGCCGCGACGATGCAGGCCGGATGGCCTGTGCGGGCACCGACCCAGGAGCGCCAATGAGCGCGGGCGGGAGACCGGACGTCGAGCACGGGGCACGTCCTGAGCCAATCGGCAACGGACGTGTGGTCGTGCTGTCCGGTCCCTCCGCGGTCGGCAAGTCAACGGTGGTCCGTTGTCTGCGTGATCGCGTTCCGAACCTGCATTTCAGTGTCTCGGCTACGACACGGGCGCCGCGGCCTGGGGAGATCGATGGCGTCGACTACCACTTCGTCAGCCCGGCCCGCTTCCAAGAACTCATCGATGAGGGCGCCCTGCTGGAATGGGCCGAGATTCACGGCGGGCTGCACCGATCGGGCACCCTGGCCGAGCCGGTGCGGGCCGCCACCGCGGCCGGACGTCCGGTGCTCATCGAGGTCGATTTGGCCGGGGCCAGGGCAGTCAAGAAGGCGATGCCTGAAGCCATCGCCGTGTTTCTGGCGCCGCCCAGCTGGGAGGACTTGGAGGCCAGACTCGTGGGCCGCGGCACCGAGACGCCCGAGGCAATACAGCGCCGCCTGGACACCGCCCGCATCGAGCTGGCGGCGCGACACGACTTCGACGAGGTCGTGGTCAACAGTCGATTGGAGTCTGCGTGCGCGGAATTGGTATCCTTGCTGGTGGGAACAGCGCCTGGCCCGGCTTGAGTCGTCTGGTCAGGCGGTATCCACACCTCATCTACTCGCCAGGAGATTTTCTTAAGTGAGCATTCCGCAGTCCGACGCATCGCTTGCCGCCGTCCCCGCCATAGATCCGTTCGATCCGTCGTCGGCTGGACAGGGCGGCTACGACACCCCACTGGGCATCACCAACCCGCCCATCGATGAATTGCTGGACCGCGTCTCGAGCAAGTACGCCCTGGTGATCTACGCGGCCAAGCGGGCCCGGCAGATCAACGACTACTACAACCAGCTCGGCGAGGGCATCCTCGAATACGTTGGTCCGCTGGTCGAGCCCGGGCTGCAGGAAAAGCCGCTGTCCATCGCCATGCGCGAAATCCACGCGGATCTGCTCGAACACACCGAGGGCGAGTAACAGGACAGGGCCGGGCGCTGTGATCGTCTTGGGGAGCCGTTTCATCGAAGAGCCGGCGTAATGGATCGCAAGCGGATCATCGTCGGCGTCTCCGGTGGCATCGCCGCCTACAAGGCGTGCACGGTTGTTCGTCAGCTCGCCGAGGCCGGTCATGAGGTCCGCGTCATCCCCACCGAATCCGCATTGCGCTTCGTCGGGGCAGCCACTTTTGAGGCACTTTCCGGACAGCCGGTCCACAGCGGCGTCTTCTCCGACGTGCCCGAGGTGCCCCATGTTCGTCTAGGTCAGCAGGCCGACCTGGTCGTCGTGGCGCCCGCCACCGCCGACCTGCTGGCCCGCGCCGTACACGGCCGCGCCGACGATCTGCTGACCGCGACCCTGCTCACCGCCCGATGTCCGGTGCTGTTCGCGCCGGCGATGCACACCGAGATGTGGTTGCACCCGGCCACCGTCGACAACGTGGCAACTTTGCGCCGCCGCGGGGCTGTTGTGCTGGAACCCGCATCCGGGCGGCTCACCGGCACCGACAGCGGGACTGGCCGGCTGCCGGAGGCCGAAGAGATCACCACGCTGGCCCATCTGCTGCTGGAGCGCCACGACGCGCTGCCCTACGACCTCGCCGGTTACCAGCTGCTGGTGACCGCCGGTGGCACCCGCGAGCCGATCGATCCGGTCCGCTTCGTCGGCAACCGCAGCTCCGGCAAGCAGGGCTACGCGGTCGCCCGGGTCGCCGCCCAGCGCGGCGCCGAGGTCACTCTTATCGCCGGACACACCGCGGGACTCATCGATCCGGCCGGTGTGCACGTCGTGCACGTCAGCTCGGCGCAGCAGCTCGGGGACGCGGTGTCCAAGCACGCTCCCGACGCCGACGTGCTGGTGATGGCGGCGGCGGTGGCCGACTTCCGGCCCGCGCAGGTCGCGGCCGCCAAGATCAAAAAGGGCCCGGATAGCCGGGACGATTCGCCGACGATCGAACTGGTGCGCAACGACGACGTGCTGGCCGGCGCGGTGCGGGCGCGCGCCCACGGGGAGCTGCCCAACATGCGGGCCATCGTGGGGTTCGCCGCCGAGACCGGCGACGCCAACGGTGACGTGCTGTTTCACGCCAGAGAGAAGTTGCGGCGCAAGGGCTGTGACCTGTTGGTCGTCAACGCTGTGGGCGACGGCCGGGCCTTTGAGGTGGACAGCAACGACGGCTGGCTGCTGGCGTCCGACGGTACCGAGTCGGCGCTGCAGCACGGTTCCAAGACGCTGATGGCCAGTCGCATCGTTGATGCGATCGTGGCGTTTCTGCATGGCGGCGGCGGATAGCGGCCGGGCAATGCGGTCAGCGGACGGCTGTTAGAAAGGTTGCATGCGCCGGGCTTAGCCGGTTGAGCTCGAAACGTTTAAAATAATTTGTCTAACTAACATTTTGTTCAGGGTGACTGGAAGGATGACAGAGTGAGCGAGAAGGGTCGGCTGTTTACCAGTGAGTCGGTGACCGAAGGACATCCCGACAAAATCTGTGACGCGATCAGCGACTCGGTCCTCGACGCGCTTTTGGCGGAGGACCCCCGCTCACGTGTCGCGGTCGAGACGCTGGTGACCACCGGACAGGTGCACGTCGTGGGCGAGGTCACGACGACGGCAAAAGAGGCGTTCGCCGACATCACCAACACGGTGCGGGCGCGCATCTTGGAGATCGGCTACGACTCGTCGGACAAGGGCTTTGACGGCGCGTCGTGCGGTGTGAACATCGGCATCGGTGCGCAATCGCCCGACATCGCCCAGGGTGTCGACACGGCCCACGAGGCACGGGTGGAGGGCGCGGCGGACCCGCTGGACGCCCAGGGCGCCGGTGACCAGGGCCTGATGTTCGGCTACGCGATCAACGACACCCCGGAGTTGATGCCGCTGCCCATCGCGCTGGCGCACCGGTTGTCGCGGCGGCTGACCGAGGTCCGCAAGAACGGGGTGCTGCCCTACCTGCGTCCGGACGGCAAGACGCAGGTCACGATCGGCTACGAGGACAACGTCCCGGTCCGCCTGGACACCGTGGTCGTCTCCACCCAGCACGCGGCCGATATCGACCTCGAGAAGACGCTGTCTCCCGATATCCGGGAGAAGGTGCTCAACGCCGTGCTCGACGACCTGGCGCATGACACCCTGGACGCGTCGGGGGTGCGGGTCCTGGTGAACCCGACCGGCAAGTTTGTCCTCGGTGGGCCGATGGGCGATGCGGGGCTGACCGGCCGCAAGATCATCGTCGATACGTACGGCGGCTGGGCCCGCCACGGCGGCGGCGCCTTCTCGGGCAAGGATCCGTCCAAGGTGGACCGGTCAGCGGCTTACGCGATGCGCTGGGTGGCAAAAAACATCGTCGCTGCCGGGCTGGCGGAGCGCGTGGAGGTGCAGGTGGCCTATGCGATTGGCAAGGCCGCGCCCGTTGGCCTGTTCGTCGAGACCTTTGGCACCGAGGCGGTCGACCCGGTGAAGATCGAGAAGGTCATCCCCGAGGTGTTCGATCTGCGGCCGGGTGCGATCATCCGCGACCTGGACCTGCTGCGGCCGATCTATGCGCAGACGGCCGCCTATGGGCACTTCGGCCGCACCGACGTCGACTTGCCGTGGGAGCAGCTGAACAAGGTCGACGACCTCAAGCGCGCCATCTAGGCAGCGGGTGGTCGGCATTTAGCGCGGGCAGGCCGTCGATGCTGTGCCGATTGCGTTCGACGAGCCGTATGTACGCCTCATCGGGTGCCTTTGCGTGATGCGCGTCGAGCACCGGTCGTTCGTCGACGAGGTCGTAGTACGGCACCGCATATCCGCAGGCGTCGGCGATACGCTCGACACCGATCACGATGGCGGCGCGCACGCCCGGGTGCACATTTCCGAAATGCGTTCTGATGCTTGCAAATTCGGAATCGTCCGGGCGGACCGGGCGTCCAGTGCCGAATAGTCGCAAGATCCGCGAGTTGCGGGTGAACGAGCAGAACATGACAGTGATCCGGCCGTTGTCACGCAGGTGGGCGATCGTTTCCACGCCGCTGCCGAACAAATCGAGATAGGCGACGGTGTGGTCATCCAGCACCGCGAACGTGTCCCGATATCCCTTGGGGGAGAGGTTGACTCGGCCGCCTTCGGATGGGGCAGTGGCGACGAAGAATACGGCCTGGTTGCCGATGAACTCGCGGAGCGACTCGTCGATACGCGAAAACTCTTTCGCCACCCGGCCGAGCCTAGTGCAAGGACGCAAATGAATTTGCTGTCTAGGTGGTGAACCCGTAGTCGTCGAGGTCAAAACGCCGGCTACGCCAATAGGCCTCCACCGTGGTGGAGGGGCGCAGCGGCACGTCGCCGTTCTTGTCGAAGTAATAGCTATTGGCCTGGCGGCAACTGTCCTGCCAGAAAACCTGACGGTGCCGCTTGCGCATCATTTCGGCGAAGTATCGGTCGTTGGCCTTCTCGGTGACCTCGACCCGCGTCGCGCCCTTGCGTCGGGCCCGCTTCAGACAACGCACGATGTGGTGGGTCTGGGTCTCGATCAGCGCGAAATACGATGAGCCGACGTAGCCGTACGGGCCGAAAACGGTGAACATGTTCGGGAAGCCGGGAACGCTGACACCCTCATAGGCCTGCAGCCGATGGTCGTCCCAGAACCGGCTCAAGGACCGCCCACCGCTCCCGGTGACCGCATACGTGGGGACGCTGTCGGTATCCATCACCTTGAAGCCCGTCGCCAGAATCAGCACATCGACCTCGTGGTCGGCACCGTCGGTGGTGGCTACCGCCGCAGGCGTGATCTTGTCGATCGGTTCGGTCACCAGCCGCACATTGTCGCGGTTGAATGTGGCCAGATAGGTGTTGTGGAAGCCCGGCCGTTTACAGCCGACGGCGTAGCGTGGGGTGAGTTGCTCACGCACGGTCGGGTCGTGAACCTGCTGACGCAGATAGGCAAGCCCGGCCGACTCCATCCTTTTGGCCATCGGAAACACGGTGAAGTATTGCGCCGCGATCGGAAAGGTCAGCTCGACGAAGGCCTGGCTGAGCAGTCGTTGGACGGCTTTGCCGCCGGGAATGCGCATCGCCCAGCGCGCCGGCGCGGGCAGCGGGACGTCTAACTTGGGGAAGCACCAGATCGGGGTGCGCTGAAATACCGTGAGCTGGGTGACAATTGGTGCGATTTCGGGGATGACTTGTACCGCCGACGCGCCGGTGCCAATGACGGCGACGCGCTTGCCCGCAAGGTCTTGGGTGTGATCCCACCGCGCGGTGTGCATGGTGATACCGGCGAAGGAGTCCACGCCATCGATGTCGGGCAGGTTCGGCACGGTCAGCACGCCGCTGGCGCTGATCAAGAATCTGGCGGTGAGTTCGCCACCGGGGTCGACCTGCACCCGCCACAAAGAGTGCTCATCGTCGAACTCGGCGGAAAGCACTTTGGTGTTGAACCGGATCCGCGACCGGATGCCGTACTTGTCGGCGCAGTGTTCGGCGTAGGCCTTCAGCTCACGGCCCGGTGCGTAGGTTCGCGACCAGCGCGGGCTCTGCTCAAAGGAGAACTGATAGGAAAAAGACGGAATGTCCACGGCGATACCGGGATAGGTGTTCCAGTGCCAGGTGCCGCCGACTCCGTCGCCGGCTTCGACCACGAGGTAATTGGGGAGCCCCGCCTTGTCGAGCTTGATCGCGGCGCCGATCCCGGAGAATCCGGCGCCGACGATCAGGGTGTGGTAGTCGGGGTTCATTTGCGGCGCTTTCCGATCACCTGCACGCCGTTCTTCGGCCGTAGGGTCAGCGTTGCCTCGAGTTCGACAGGATAGCCGGGCGCGAGGTCAAAGGTGAAGCGCTGACTCATGATTGCCGCCATCAGCACCATCTCGATCAGGGCGAAACTTTGCCCGATACAGATGCGCCGACCGCCGCCGAACGGCAGATATGCCGAGCGGGGACGGTCCTTGTCCGGCGGGCAGAACCGGCCGGGGTCGAAGGTTTCCGGGTCGGGCCACCAGCGCGGGTCGTGGTGAATGTGGTGGATAGGGATGAGGACGGTGGTGCCGCGGCGGATGTGATGGCCGCCGATGACGTCGTCCTCGATGGCCCGCCGCGCGATGGTCCACACCGCCGAGAAGTAGCGTTGCGATTCCTGCAGGCACGCGGTGGTCCACGGCAGCCTGCCCAGGTCGTCGGCGGTGGGGCGCCGGCGGCCCACCGCGTCGTCGATCTCGGCGAGCATCCGGTCACGGGCCTCGGTGTGCTGCGCCATCAGACACCAGAACCAGGACATGGCATTCGCGGTGGTTTCGTGGCCGGCGAGCATGAATGTCAGGGCCTCGTCGCGGATCCGCTGACGGGGCCACCGTCCGCCATCGGCGCGCAGCAACACGTTGAGCAGGTCGGCGGACTCGGTCGGGTGCAGCATCCGGTGATCGATCACCGCGTTGACCGCACGGTCGAGGGTCAGCGTGATGTCCTGCATGTCGCGCAACGGCGGCGGCAGGCGGACACCTGAGAACGCCAGCCAGTGCAGCGCGTCATAGACCGGACGCGGCATCAGGCCCCACAGCCCGAGTCGCTGGAGCCGCTCGGCGTGCCGGAGCCCGCGCGTCGCCAGGTCGTTCATGCTCTGGACCAACGGCCCGAAGTCCTGGCTGAACAGGGAATTGGCGACCACGCGTAGGGTCGCCTCGACCATCGTCTGGTGGATGTCGAATTGAGTACCCGTTTGGAGCGCGTCGGTGACGTCGGTGATCGGGTCGATCATCAGGTCGACGATGCCGTTGAGGTGACGCCGGGCGAAGGTCGGGTTCAGCGGGCCGCGATGAGCGGCCCAGGAATCGCCCTCGTCGGTGAGCAGATTGATACCCACGGTGGCTCGGATGGGCTCGTATTCATTCGACTTGACGTATTTCAGCCGGGCCTCGTGCAGCACGTGATCGATATAATCGGGATGGCTGATCGAGACGAAACGCCTACCGGCACAACGGAATCGAACGATATCGCTGCCGGATATCCGGCTCATGAATCCGTCGCCCACATCGAATCCGACAGTGAGGGCCTCGCGCGTCATCGTCCAAAAGCTCAGCCGTTTGGCCGGCGTTCCGGGAAGGCGCTCAGCGGTGAGGGTCGCCATGGCTCCAACTGTATGGATGACGGCGGCGGCGGTTAATGAGATTATCGGACACAGAGTTGGGAGTTTGGGACAGCGTATGGGAGATCTAGCGCCGACACTGAGTCACCCGGTGCATGCGACCCGGGTGTTGTGCGAGGTGGCCAACGAGCGCGGGGTTTCGACGAGCGACGTGTTGGCGGGCACAGCGATCGACCCGGCCGATCTCAACAAGCCGGACGCTATGGTCAGCGCGCTCGACGAGATCACGGCGGTACGCCGGTTGCTGGCACGGCTTCCGGCTAGCGCCGGCATCGGCGTGGATGTGGGCAGTCGGTCCACGCTCACCCACTTGGGATTGTTCGGGTTTGCGGTGATGTCGTGCGGCACCCTTCGGGAACTGTTTTCCATCGCGATGCGCTACTTCGCGCTGACCACGATGCACATCCATCTCACCTTGTTCGAAACCGCCGAGGAGTGCGTCATCGAACTCGACGCCAGCCACCTGCCCGCGGATGTGCAGGGCTTTTTCATTGAGCGCGATATCGCCGGAATCATCACGACCACCATGACTTTCGCGCTGCCGGTGGCGGAAAAATACGCCGAGCAGGTAGCAACGGAATTGGCGGTGGACGAGGAACTGCTGCGGCCGCTGCTCGACCTGGTACCGGTGCACGACGTCGCGTTCGGCCGAGCGCACAACAGGCTGCATTTCCCGCGTGCCATGTTCGACGAGCCGCTGCCGCAGGCGGACCCCCATACGCTGGAAATGTGCATGGCGCAGTGCGACGTGCTGATGCAGAGCAGCGAGCGCCGCCGGGGCATTACGGCGTTGGTACGCAGCAAGCTGTTCCGTGATTCCGGTTTGTTCCCAACACTTCCCGACATTGCGGACCAACTCGACATTCATCCGCGAACGCTGCGCCGGCGGCTCGCCGAGGAGGGCACGTCGTTTCGGGCGTTGTTGAACGAAGCCCGCTCCACGGTGGCCGTCGACCTGTTGCGCAATGTCGGGCTGACCGTGGAGGAGGTATCCACGCGACTGGGTTACACCGAAGTCTCGACGTTTTCGCACGCGTTCAAACGCTGGTGTGGCGTGGCGCCCAGTGAGTATTCACGCCGAGGCTAGGGGTGCAGCGCCTTCCTCAGGGCCGCCAGCCCGCGGTTGGTGGCCTCGGCGGCCGCGGGTATCGCGAGGGCAAAGCTGGCATAACCGTGCACCAGGGTCGGCTCGTTGCTCAGTTCCGCGGGCACACCCGCGGCGTTGAGCAGCTCGGCGTAGCGGGCCCCGTCATCGCGCAGCGGATCGTGTTCCGCGGTCCCGATATAGGCGGGCGGCAAACGGGATAAGTCGGCGGCGTTGGCTGGGGCGAGGGTGACTGGCAGTGCCGTGGGGTCGGTGATGTCGATGTCGGGTAGGTACCAGGTCAGGAAGGCGTCGATGACCTCGCGGTCCAGGATCGGTGCGAAGGCGTTCTCGGTAAACGAGGGCAGTGACAGGTCAGCCGTAACGACCGGGTACCACAGCAGCTGGAACGTCAGCTTGGGCCCGCCCTGATCGGCATGGTCGCGGGCCAGGTGCGCCATGACCGCGGCCAGGTTGCCGCCCGCGGAGTCACCGGCGACGGCGATCCGGTTCGGGTCACCGCCCAATTCGGCCGCATGCTCGCCGACCCATTGCAAGGCGGCCCAGCAGTCGTTCACGGCCGCCGGATACGGATGCTCCGGGGCGAGCCGGTAGTCGACCGACACCACGATGGCCTCGGCACCGATGGCGTGCGCGCGGGCAACCGGGTCGTGGGTGTCCAGATCGCCCAGCGAGAAGCCGCCGCCGTGGTAGAAGACGACGATCGGCGGTGCGTCACCGTCGGTGGGCGGCCAGTAGATCCGGACGGGAATGCCGGTGAGGTCGCCGTGACCGATCGTCCGCTCTTCGATCCGCAGGTCGGGAAGCAATTCCGCCGGCACCTGGAGCTGCTTCAGCCGTGAGCGTGCCACCTCGACGCCGTCGGCCGCGTTGAAGGTCATCGGGTATGCGTCGAGCAACGTTTGGAAGATCGGGTCGATGCCTGGTCGGGCGATGGTCGGCTCAATCATTGGTACACCGTACGCCGGGTGTTTACTTATGCAGCGCATTGCGCAACGCTGCGAGCCCACGATCCAGCCCGGCGGTGGCGGCGGGCACCACACCGGCGTAGCCGAGGTAGCCGTGCACCATCGACGTGGCGTTGTGCACCTCGACGGGAACCCCGGCGCCGGCGAGCAATTCGCCGTAGCGGGCCCCGTCGTCGCGCAGCGGATCGAGACCGGCGACGGCGATGTAGGCAGGCGGTAGGTCGGCCAAATTCTCCGCCCGGCCCGGCGCCATGCCAACCGGCGGGTTGAACAGGTCGATCTCGCCGGCGTAGTAGCGGCTGAACGCGGCGACCGCGGCGCTGTCCAGCACTGGCGCACCGGCGTTTTCGCTGAACGACGGCAGCGACGAGTCCCACAGCGTCGCCGGGTACCACAGCAGCTGGAACGCGATCGGCACACCGCCCTCGTCGCGGGCACGCTGGGCGATGACGGCCGAGATGTTGCCGCCCGCGGAGTCGCCGGCCAAGGCCAGTCGGCTGGAGTCGGCACCGATCTCGTTGCCGTGGTTGGCAACCCACTGCGTTGCAGCCCAGGCGTCGTCGATCGCAGCGGGGTAGGGGTGCTCGGGGGCCAACCGGTAGTCGACCGAGACCACGACGGCGTTGGCGCCGACGGCATGCTGACGCGCCGTCCCATCGTGGGTGTCGAGGTCGCCGACGACGAAGCCGCCGCCGTGGAAGAACATCACCACCGGCCGCGCGGCGTCATCGGTTGGCGGCCAGTAGATCCGGATGTTAATCGGGCCGGCCGGCCCGTCGATGGCGCGGTCTTGCACCCGGAGTTCGGGATGGAAGGCGCGCCGCGGCAGATCCCGCAGGGCTTGCCGCGCCGCGTCGACCCCATCATCGGCGGATAACCGGAACGGGACCGCGTCCAGTACCTTCTGCA
>DASZLQ010000183.1:0-25349 GCA_035552295.1 Mycobacterium sp.
CGATCGTGGAAGTTGTTGTCTTGCAATGGCTCTCGGGGTCATCGTCGCACGCCACGAATATGCTGCGCGTGCGCAATTAGCGGGTGAGTCGCTAGTTCAATCCCAGTATCGCGCACCAGAGTTGTTGCAGGTCAAGGCACGTTTTCGAGGGCATCGATCGAGGTCGTTGACTCCCCATGGATTCCCCGATTTCGGCGCCGAAACGCGCTTCCTGGGAGTGGGTCCACCTCGCTGCGATGATTTAGCGTCCGTCTGCTGGTCTGTATATGTGAACCCGAGGTGCTGGAGGGCGAGGGCTAACGGACGCGCCGTTTATCCGGCAGCACTCGAGAATCGACAGGGGATTGTCATGGACGTGGAACTAAACGGATTGGGTCAGCTGGAATCACCACGATGGCACGACGGCAAACTGTGGTACGCGGACTGGACCGCTGGGGCCATCCGGACCCTCAGCGGCGCGCGGACCACCGAGGTCAAGATCGAACATCGCTCACTGCCGCTCTGCTTCGATTTTCTTCCCGACGGGACGTTGGTAATCGCGTCGGGACCAGAGCGGGCCCTCCTGAGGGCGTCCCCGGGGGGTGCGCTGATTCGATACGCGGACTTGTCGGGTTTGTCGCCCTATGGCAGCAACGACATCGTCGCGGACGGTCGAGGCAACATCTACGTCAACAACGTCAACTTCGACTTCGCCGCCGGACCGCCCGAAGGTGAGCCTGCTCCCGGGTTCGTTGCCCTGGTCACCCCGGACGGTGAAGCACGCAACGTGGCCCGGGATCTGTCCTTCCCGAACGGGATGGCAGTGACGGCGGACAACTCGACCCTCGTCGTTGCCGAGTCATACCGCCACCGGCTCACCGCGTTCGACATCGGCGCAGACGGCTCACTGGCGAATCGGCGCGTCTGGGCGGAGGTCGGCCACCACTCGCCAGACGGCATCTGCCTCGACGCGGAAGGAGCGATCTGGTACGCCGACGTCGGCGATCGCTGTTGCGTGCGCGTCCGCGAAGGCGGCGAGGTACTCGATCGAGTGCAACTCGACCGCGGCGCGTTCGCCTGCATGCTCGGCGGCGATGACCGCTCGACCCTGTTTGTGTGCGCCGCACAGTGGCCCGGAGTAGAGCATTTCAAGGATCAAACCGCCTGGGACGGCACCATTTTCAGCGCGCCCGCCCCGGTGGCCGGAGCGGGCTGGCCGGGTGATTAGGAACCAGGAGATTCCATTCCTCGAAGTGCGCACATTTGCAGCGCCAGGCGAAACGACAGATCACCGACCTGCCATCAAGGCAACACCAAAATTGTGGCCCAAGTCAGGAATACTGCAAAAGGTCTAGGTCCCAGGAGAATTCCGGAGATGCAAGCACTGTCCGAGGGCCGAGGCACACTCGGCGGCTAGAAATTTAGGCCCGAGAACATGATTCGGCCGGGATCGTACTTCTGCCGTACGGCGGTCAGCCGGGATAGGTTCGGACCGAAGTACCGCGACGGCGGCTGGTTGGCCTCGATGTAGTTCACATAGCCGCCTACCGAATACTGTTGCACCGCCTGGTGTGCCGTGTTGAGCCAGCTGGTCGCTGCCGCCGGGTCACCGGTTTCGACGTACCACTGCACCAGCGCGGACTGCCGGCGCCACGGAAACGCTGTGGCCCCCGGTGCCACGCTGGCGAGGGCACCGTCGAGCGCGTGCATGATCGCCAACATGCGGCCGGCGCCACGGGGAAAGGCGTTGACTGCCGAGGCGATCCCCTGAGCTACGGCCGCGTTGACGGTCGGAAAAACATCGGATCCGCCGACATATCCGAGCGGCGACGGGTTGAGGTTCCCGACGGCCAGATAGTTCACCAGGTCCATGTAGTTGAACGTGTGGTTCTCGGTACCGGTCGGTTGCATTCCCACGGCTGAGACGATCGCGGCGGCCGCGCTGTTACCCGATCCGGCCGGGCAGGTGGCCAGAATCCGACAATGCGTACCCGTCGGGTCGACGGTGGCGTCCGCCAGTGCCCAGCTGTTCCGGTCGGCGGTGCGCAGCCAATTCTGCCAACCCACGAGAACCTGGGCGAACGACTGCGGCGGGAAGTTGAGGTTCACGGCGTCGACGTCCTTGGTGGGAAACGTCGCGAATGTCAGCGAGGTTGTCACGCCGAAGTTGCCGCCACCGCCACCGCGGAGCGCCCAGAACAGGTCCGGATTGCTGGCGGCAGACGCGGTGACCGCCCGGCCGCTCGGCAGCACCACCGACGCCGACGTCAACTGATCACACAGCAGGCCCGCATGCCGGGATTGGGCGCCCATACCGCCGCCCAGGGCGTGCCCCGCAGCACCGACCGACGGACAGGTACCCGTCGGAATGCCCCGGCCGGCCGCGGCCAGCGTCCGGTGCACCGTGTACAGACTGGTGGCCGGCGTCACCGTGACCTGCCCGGTTGCGGCGTCGTAGTTGGCTTCCCCAGGCAGCTGACGCAGGTCGAGCACCATGGCGCCATTCGCCGTGGACGCTCCGATATAGGAGTGCCCACCACTGCGCGGGGCGACCTTGAGGTTGTTGGCGGCAGCGAATGCCATCGCCTTTTGCGCGTCCGCCGCCGATTTCGGGGTGACGATCGCCGCGGGCGTGAAGCCGTTGTAGTTGGTGTTGAAAACCTGTTTGGCCGCGCCGAATTGGGCACTATTCGGGAGTAATACCTCCCCGCCGAGGGCGGTCGAAAGACCGTCCCAGCCAGAGGCAGCCGGAGCGGCGGTGGCCCGCACCGAGCCGACTCGGCCCGATCCAAAAACTGCGCCGGCGGCCAACGCCCCGGCGGCACCCCGCAGAAACGCTTGCCGCGAGATCTCACGCGCCATCGTCGGGCTCCCGCGATTGCGTCATGTTCCGCATTCTCAACCACGGAAACCGTGGTGCCGCGTGACGTGTCGCGGGGTGACTGAAACGTGCCCGAACCGTTACCCAGCCCGGCTGACCGTCTTCCAGAGATTTTCATCGTTCCCGGAACGTTGTCTACTGGACACACGCGCGCTGAAAATCCGCATAGACCCGTTCGACGGATCCCAGGAGGTAAGTCCAGATGGCGAAGCCAACCCCCTACAGTGCGGCCGTGGTGGTTCCGCTTCCCGACGACGACGAGCTGACAGCGCGGCTCGGCGACACATACCGCCCGGACACCGCGCTCAACGTGATGAAGATGATGGGTGGGACCGGCGACTTTTTCCCTGCCCTCGTCGGCATGGTGCAAGCTGTCTTCAGTGAACCGGACATCGATGCCAAACATCGGGAAGTCATCGTCCTGCGTGCTGCGTCCCTGCTCAACTGTCCCTATGAGTGGCAAGCCAATGAGCAAATGGCCCGAAATGCCGGACTCACCTCCACCGAGATCGACATGGTCTCTGGCGAACTCGCGGATGAAGGCCTTGACGCCGATTACAAGCTTTTGATCGCCGCCACAGACGAACTCCTCGTCTCGGGCACCCTCACCGATGATGTCCTGCAATCTCTGCTCGACGCGTTCGGGGTCACAGTCACACGCAAGTACATCGCGACCATCGCCTGGTTCAGCCTCTTGAGTTTGTTCCTCAATGGCACCAGGGTGCCGATGGAAACCACCGACAAGATCGGTTCACGGACCTCGCCGTTAGGGTAATGCTGTTCCCGACGAACTCGCTGCGCGGGCCGCGCAAGATCAACGGAAGACGCTAGCGACGCGCAATCAAATATGGCGCCAGCGTGGAGAACTTCTCGCAGGTCTCTTCGAATTCGCGCTCGGGGTCTGACTCTTCGATTATGCCGGCGCCGGCCCTCAGCCATGTCTTCCCGTCGCATTCGTAGGCCGCTCGCAGCGTCAGCGCGGCGTCCAGCCCGCCGTCTGCTGAAATCATCACCACTGCACCGGAATACAGGCCACGCGGGCGGTCGTCGAGGCGCAGGATGGCCTCGACACCCGCTGCTTTCGGGATGCCCGACGCGGTGACCGCCGGAAAAAGCGCTTCCAGCGCGTCCATCCGGTCGCGCGACGGGTCCAGACGCGCGCTGATCGTGGAGCCGAGGTGCTGCACACTCCCCCGCTCCCGCACCGTCATGAAATCGGTGACAACCGGCGTGCCCGGCACGGCGACCTCGGTGATCTCCTGAAGCGAGCTGCGCACCGAAATAGCGTGCTCAACAATCTCTTTCGAATTCGATTCCAGATCATCGCGAGCCTCGCGGTCGCGCACCGGACCACGACCAAGCGCGCGGGTGCCTGCCAGCGGCTCGGTCACCACTTCGCCGTCATCGCCGACGGCGGCGACAAGTTCGGGGCTGTAGCCCACGGCGCGAATTCCACCCAACCGCAACAGAAACGACCGCACCGGGGTGTTGTGCCGACGGCCAAGCCGGTAGGTGGACGGGAAGTCCACCGCGAAAGGCACTTCAACACAACGCGACAGGATCACCTTGTGGTAGCTGCCCGCGGCGATTTCGCGGACAGCCGTCGCCACCCGATCGCGGTAGCCGGACGGGTCGGCGGTTACCTCGACCTCGCAGGCGTCGCCCACGTGGGGCACACCGTCGCCGAGTAACCCGAGTACCGCATCACGGTGACATGTGGCTGCGTTGAAAAGCTGAACCTCGTCGGGCGTCACCAGAATGCAGGTGCGGGGCCAAAACAGCCGAGCCAGCGGGGTTCGTGGCGATAGCCGCTGCTGCAGCCCATAGCGGTACACGCCGAATTCAAACGCGATCCAGCCGAAAATTTGATCGGTTTCCAGCAACAGCCGATCGACGGCTTCACCGAGGACCGGTCCCGGCCGCCCGGACCACTGTTGCCGCTGGGTCACGCCGTCGCGGATGACACGCACTTCGTCGCTATCCACTTCGACCATCGCCCGCACACCGCTGGCAAGCACCCATTGACCGCCGTGCTCGTAGAGCAGGTACTCCTCGCCAAACCGCTCCGGCAGCACCGCAGCCAGCTCGGCTGCCAGTTCGGCGGGGTCGATACGGGCGGGAAGCGCGATCGGCGGTGACATGGTGCCGGCGGAACTCGTCTCGACGCTGACCTCAGTCACGGTTAGTAAATGTAGCCTAACCTATGTAAGTGCGCGCAACCCTTTCCGCCAACCGTGGCGAAACCCGCCCAGCGGGCACCCGTGGACAGCCGGCACGCCGAGGCCACGCCTATCCCCACAGCGAATCCCCAGAAAAGTCACAGTGGATTCACGCTAATCGCGCCTTAGTGGCCCGACCAGCGCGGCTCTGACCACTAGCTTTCGCAAAAATCGGCTATTCCGGCACACGTCGGTCAAACCTGGGGATTTCTCGTCGTGTCCGAGTGGCGGACCCCTACCGGCGGGGTTAAATTCTTGCACGGTCTCGGGATGTTCGTGGTGGCCCCAGTTGCGGACGGTGCTTCCCCTGATCACAGCATCGATGAGAGAGGCACCAATGCTGCAAGAGTTTTGGCACAACTTCACCCATAACTTGTTCAAGCCGCTTTTGCTGTTCTTCTACTTCGGATTCCTGATCCCAATCCTGAAGGTGCGGTTCGAGTTTCCCTATGTGATCTATCAGGGCTTGACGATGTACCTGCTGCTGGCCATCGGCTGGCACGGCGGCGAAGAGCTGGCCAAAATCAACGCCTCCAGCGTCTGGGTCATCGTGGGATTCATGGTGCTGGGCTTCATGCTGAATTTCCTGATCGGGGCCATTGCCTACGCGCTGATGGGTTGGCTGACCTCCCTGCGAAAAGTCGACCGGGCGACCGTGGCCGGTTATTACGGGTCAGACTCGGCGGGGACATTCGCCACCTGTGTGGCCGTCTTGGCGGCCGTCGGCATCGCATTCAACCCCTACATGCCGGTCATGCTGGCCGTCATGGAGATTCCCGGCTGCCTGGTAGCGCTCTACTTCGTGGCGGTACTGCGCCACCGGAACATGGATGCGGCGGGGAACATGCCCGGCGAGCCCGGGTATACCCCACCGGCCAAGGTCGGCGTCGGGCCCGGCACGGCGGCAAAGCCGCCGCATGGCCAGAGCCTCGAGGCCGAGCGCGAGCGGGGAGTCGAGGAGGAGCTGGAGCTCGCGATGGAGAGATTGGAGCATCCGAACTGGGAGCGCGACCAGAGCCCACCCATCGGTAAGGCTAAGAGGATGCCGATGTTCTCCCGCGAGCTCCTGCAGGAAGTGTTCCTCAACCCTGGACTCGTCCTTCTCTTTGGCGGCATCATGATCGGCCTAATCAGTGGGCTGCAGGGACAGAAGGTCGTTGCAGACGATGACAAATTCTTCGTATTGGCATTCCAGGGTGTGTTGTGTCTGTTCCTGCTCGAGATGGGCATGACGGCGTCTCGCAAGCTGAAAGACCTGCGGTCGGCGGGCCCCGGTTTCATCTTCTTCGGTTTGCTTGCGCCGAATATTTTTGCGCCGCTGGGGATTATCGTCGCCCACATCTACGCGTCCCTCACCCACGCCGATTTCAAGCCGGGAACCTACGTGCTATTCGCGGTGCTCTGCGGCGCGGCGTCGTACATCGCCGTTCCGGCCGTCCAGCGGCTTGCCATCCCCGAGGCAAGCCCAACCCTGCCCCTGGCCGCATCACTGGGTTTGACGTTCTCGTACAACGTCACCATCGGAATCCCGCTCTATATCGAGATAAACCGCCTAGTTGCGCACTGGTTCTAGCTGAGGCCGAAGACTCCGCGTCGGCCAACAGTCCGTCGCCCGGGGCGAGCAGCGTGCCGCTTTCCGGCCGTCGGCTACCGTCCGACTAAACACCATGGGCCACAGGATTATTGACAGGTGCCGTCTTGACCCGAAGCGACGCCCGACTCGGTGAATTGCTTCGTCTACCGGCACTTCTGGAGGTTGCCGCTACACACGCTGTCGTGCGAACCGGACACACAAACTACCGAGACCGAATCGTTGGAGTGCCCGACAACGGGATTGTTAATTGCTCGTAAAGACGGCTTCACTCAGTTGACTCAGGTCCCGTGAGTCTTCAAGGTACTAATGGTGTTTGCGGACGCCCCGCGATAGTTGCTGCTTCCCTCATCGCCAGACTGAATCACCGGAAGGCACTAATGCTTGATGAGTTCTGGCAGAACTTCACCCACAATCTCTTCAAGCCGCTGCTGCTGTTCTTCTATTTCGGTTTCCTCATCCCGATCCTGAAAGTTCGGTTCGAGTTCCCCTACGTGATCTATCAGGGCCTGACCATGTACCTGCTGGTGGCCATCGGCTGGCAGGGGGGTGAAGAGCTCGCCAAGGTCAAACCGGCCGACATCGACAACATCGCCGGCTTCGTAGTGCTGGGGTTCGTGTTGAACTTCGTGATCGGCGCGATGACCTTTTTCCTGCTGAGGTATCTGACCCGATTGCGGCGGGTCGACAGGGCGACGGTCGCCGGCTACTACGGGTCGGACTCGGCGGGTACCTTCGCCACCTGCGTGGCCGTCCTGACCAGCGTCGGTATCGTCTTCGATGCCTACATGCCAGTCTTGTTGGCCTTCATGGAGATTCCCGGCTGCCTGGTGGCGCTGTACCTGGTGGCCCGGCTGCGGCACAGGGGTATGGACGACACGGGGTTCATGCCGGACGAGCCCGGCTACACGGCTGCTGCGAAAGTCGGGCCGGGCGCGGCCGCCCGGCTGAGTCCGACACAAGATCTTGAAGCCGAGCGGGGGATCGAGCAGGAGTTAAAGTTTTCTCTCGAAAAGCGAGAGCATCCCGAGTGGTACGAGAGAACGCGGGAGCGTAACAAGGCGCCGCTGTTCTCACGCGAAATATTGCAGGAAGTGTTCCTCAATCCCGGCCTCATTCTCCTCGTCGGCGGGATAGTCATCGGCTTCATCAGCGCAATCCAGGGACAGAAGGTCGTTCACGACCAGAACGAGCTCTTCGTTGCGGCGTTTCAGGGTGTGCTCTGCCTGTTCCTACTCGAGATGGGCATGACGGCGTCGCGTAAGTTGCGGGATCTCAAGTTCGCAGGCGGCGGGTTCATCTTCTTCGGTTTGCTGGCGCCTAACTTGCTTGCGACGCTTGGCATCCTGGCCGCCTACACCTACGCCTACCTCACCGACACCTACTTCCAGCCCGGCACGTATGTACTGTTCGCGGTGCTGTGCGGCGCGGCGTCCTACATCACGGTCCCGGCGGTCCAGCGGCTGGCGATCCCCGAAGCCAGCCCAACCCTGCCTTTGGCCGCATCACTGGGCCTAACGTTTTCATACAACGTCACCATCGGAATCCCGCTCTACATCGAAATCGCCCGCGCGGTCGGGCACTGGTTCCCGGTGGCCTGAACACCTCGATATCGGGATCCCGCGCTAAATCGAGATCGCCCGCATGGCGATGCGCTGGTGCGCGCGCAATGAAACGGCGCTACCCGAGCAGCATGCGTACCACGGTGGGTAATCCTCGTAAGGCCGATGACGGCGAGCACTAATTCGGCCACTCGCCGCGTCGCTTGGCAGCTGGACGCACTATCAGCCCCCGACATCCGGGGGCTGACTGGATGTTTCCGCGCTGCCAGAGTGCGGTGTCAACTGTTCGTAAATGCGGTGTCAATTGTTCGTAAAGTCCAGTTCACTGAGGTCGCCGCGGGTGCGAGAGGGTGGATGCTGCATGAGTTCGTGAGAATTTCACCCACAACCTGCTCGAGCCGCTGTTGAGAGGGGGCTGACCGATGCTGTTGAGAGGGGGCTCACGCAAGCTCAAGGCGCTAACCGTTCCGACCGAGAAGCCCCGCAATGGCCTGGCCGGTCTCAAACACTGGCGCTATGACCTCCGCTCGGGTTTCACGGTGGCCATGATCTCGCTGCCGTTCTCGATGGGAATCGCGATCACCTCGGGCGCGCCGCCGATCTGCGGGATCATGTCGGCGATCATCGCCGGTTTCATCCTGCCGTTTTTGGGCGGCTCGTATGTGACCATCAGCGGCCCGGCCGCGGGACTGGCGCCGGCCCTGTTCGCCGGCATGATCGTGCTGGGACACGCCCGCCTGGGCCATAACGCCTCGCAGTCTGAGTTGCTCGCAGTGGGATACCCTCTGGCCCTGGTTGCCATCGCCATCGCGGGCGTGTTGCAAGTGATCCTTGCCAAGTTGAAGGTGGCGCGCCTGAGCGCCATCTTCCCGGCCGCGGCCATCCAGGGCATGCTGGCCGCGATCGGCCTGATGATCATCGTCAAGCAGCTTCCACTCTTCATGGGAGTGAAGTTCGAGGCCCACGAATTCTGGGCAGTCCTCGGCGAAGTGCCCCGCCATATCCCGTCGATGAGCCACAAGGCGTTCGCCCTGGGGATCGGTTGCCTGGCAGCGCTATTCGTGCTGTCGGCCCTCCCCGGGCGGCTGCTGAAGGTGATGCCGCCTCCGGTTTGGGTGTTCCTCGGCGGCACGGTGGTCAGCACATTCATCCTGAAGTTGGATAAATCCCACCTGATCAACGTGCCGGATTCGCTCGAGCACGGGGTCGTCTTCCCCCAGTTCGGTGATGCGTTCTCCCATGCCGCACTGTGGCTCCCCCTGGCCTACCTGGCGCTCACCCTGCTCTTGATCGATGGGACCGAGTCCCTGGCGACGATCGCGGCCGTGGACAAGATCGACCCCTATCGCCGCCGGTCCGACCCGGACCAGACCTTGCTGGCCATGGGCGTTTCTAACGGCGCCTCGAGCCTGCTCGGTGGCTTGACCATCATCCCCGGTATCGTCAAGAGCACGGCGAATATCCTGGGGGGCGGCCGGACCCAGTGGGCCAACTTCTACAACGCCTGCTTCCTGCTGGCGTTCGTGCTGCTCGGCCGCTACGTGATCGACATGGTCCCGATGGCGGTCCTGGCCGCCATCCTGGTCTTCATCGGCTACAAGCTGTGTAAGCCCGCGGTTTGGCTCAAGGTCGCACGGGTCGGGACGGAGCAGTTCGTCGTCTTCTTAACAACGTTGCTCGTGACTGTCACGACGGACCTGCTCATCGGCATCGCCGCTGGCATCGCCCTGGAGTTAGTACTGAACCTGTGGTACGTCGGCCTCTGGCACACCCTGAGGAACGGCTCGGAATTCGCCACGCCGAATTTTGCGGTCCGCTTCCTCAGTCTCTTCCGCAATCCGGTGTCTGAACGGGAATTGGATAAGGGCACCTATCACCTATACCTGGACGGTCCCCTGGTGTGTTTCAACCTGTTCCACGTGATTCGGGAGCTGGGGGAGCTTTCCCCCACGATAGGGGAAGTGCGTCTCCATTTGAGCACGCGTGTGCCCATCGTCGATTACACGACAGGTGAGTCCCTCCGTCATTTCCTGGAGGAGTTCAGCGGCCAAGACCAGAGTCCGAGGCTGGTGATCGAGGGATGGGACTCAATGCGGCCCCTGTCCAAGCATGAGGCGAGCGCCCGGATCGCCCTCGCCACCGTCGAGGAGTTGGGGGCCGCGCAAGCAACGGACTGACGGCCGACTGGCCCGAGCACCTGAGAACTACCCCAGCAGCGTTCGCACCACGGCGTCGGCCAGCAGCCGCCCGCGCGGCGTGAGCACCAGCCTGTCGCCCTCGGACACCAACAAACCGTCGGCGACCACGGCTTCGGCACGTTCGCGTTCGGCGGGATTCAGCCGCTCTAGCGGAAGCCCTTGGCGCAGACGGGTTTTCAACAGCACGTCTTCGGTGTGCAGGGCGTCCGGGCCGAGTTGCTCGAAGCCCGCGACCGGCAGCGCAGCACCTGCCAGCATCTCTGCATAAGCGTTGGGGTGCTTGATATTCCACCATCGCGTCGTGCCGACGTATCCGTGCGCGCCGGGGCCTGCGCCCCACCATTGACCACCGTCCCAGTAGCCGAGGTTATGCCGGCACTCACCGCCCGGCCGCGCCCAGTTGGACACCTCATACCAAGACATCCCCGCCGCCGACAGCCGGGCATCGACCAACTCGTAACGATGCGCCAGCACATCGTCGTCGGGAGCGTCCAACTCCCCGCGCCGGACCCGCCGGGCCAGCGCGGTGCCCTCCTCGACGAGCAGGGCATACGCCGACACGTGATCGACACCGGCCTCGACCGCCGCGTCGACGGAATGCATCAGATCGACATCGGTTTCCCCGGGGGTTCCGTAGATCAGGTCGAGGTTGACATGTTCGAAGCCCGCAGCCATCGCCTCGCCGGCCGCTGCTGCCGCCCGTCCGGGCGAGTGCACACGATCGAGGGTCGCCAATACCCGCGGGGCCACAGACTGCATGCCGAGCGACACCCGCGTGTATCCGGCCGCGCGGATGGCGTCGAAGAATTCTGGCCACGTCGATTCGGGGTTGGCCTCGGTGGTCACCTCGGCATCCGGCGCCAGCACAAACTGCTCGCGCACCATGCCCAGTAGTGTGGCCAGGCGTTCACCGCCCAGCAGTGACGGCGTCCCTCCCCCGACAAACACCGTGTTCACCGTCGGTGCGTCCAACCGTGCGGCCGCGAGTTCGAACTCTGTTCGCAGGGCCAGCAGCCAGGCGTCCGGATTGACGCCACCCAACTCCGCTGGCGTGTAGGTGTTGAAATCGCAGTACCCGCAGCGGGTTATGCAGAACGGGACATGCACGTACAGTCCGAACGGCCCACCACGACTGGGCTGCATGTCGGGCAGGTCGACCGGTGCCTCGCGAAGGGCCATGCCAAATCATGCCACGGCGGGCAGGTCGAGCCGGGTGCTCAATTCCTCTCAGGGAATTCTCGGTTTTGTCAACCAAATCACCCAGGATTGATCGGTAGTTTTAATCACCGTGAGGAGAAATTTGACCTGGTGGCGTAGCTCGTCGGTATTCATGGCACAATGGGGCCGTGATCGTCGCCAACCGCAGCCTGCGTATTGCCCTGGTGGCGCGGCGGCATATCGATCTCAAGCGTGTCTGCAGCTGTTGCTGTCTGCCTTGATGTCGTAGACCCGCCCCCCTGTACGTCCAGCTGGCGCCGGATCTGCGCCGACCGAAATAAAACCGGTGAGCTGCGCGTCCAAGCCTGCAACGTTCGCGAAGGAGAACCCCCGAATGACCACAGCCCGTCCCGCGAAGGCCCGCAGCGAGGGTCAGTGGGCGCTGGGAGATCGCGAGCCGCTCAACCCCAACGAACAGATGAAACAGGCCGGCGCCCCGCTCGACGTCCGGGAGCGCATCGAGAACATCTACGCCGAGGGCGGATTCGACAGCATCGACAAGAGCGATCTGCGTGGCCGCTTCCGCTGGTGGGGTCTGTACACGCAGCGCGAGCAGGGTTACGACGGCACGTTCACCGGCGACGACAATGCCGAGTTGCTCGAAGCCAAGTACTTCATGATGAGGGTGCGTTGTGACGGCGGCGCGTTGTCGACGGCCGCGCTGCGCACAGTGGGCCAGATTTCGACCGAGTTCGGCAGGGACACCGCCGACATCTCCGACCGCCAGAACGTGCAGATCCACTGGGTCGAGGTGGAAAACGTCCCGGAGATCTGGCGGCGGCTGGCCGACGTCGGTCTGCAGACCGCCGAGGCGTGCGGTGACTGCCCGCGTGTGATTCTGGGCTCACCGCTGGCAGGTGAGTCGCTCGACGAGGTGATCGATCCCACCTGGGCGATCGAGGAGATCGTTCGCCGCTACATCGGCAAGCCCGACTTCGCTGATCTGCCGCGCAAGTACAAGACCGCCATCTCCGGTCTGCAAGATGTCGCGCACGAAATCAACGACATCGCGTTCATCGGCGTCAACCATCCCGAGCACGGCCCCGGCCTGGACCTGTGGGTCGGCGGCGGTCTCTCCACCAACCCGATGCTGGCCCAGCGGGTCGGCGCCTGGGTTCCGCTGGATGAGGTGCCCGAGGTGTGGGCGGCGGTGACTTCGATATTCCGCGATTACGGCTACCGGCGCCTGCGGGCGAAGGCACGGCTGAAATTCTTGATCAAGGACTGGGGCATCGAAAAGTTCAGGGAAGTTCTCGAAACCGAGTACCTCAAGCGTCGGTTGATCGACGGCGCAGCCCCCGAGCCGGTCAAGCATCCGATCGACCACGTCGGAGTGCAGCGGCTCAAGAACGGGCTCAACGCGGTCGGGTTTGCTCCGATCGCCGGGCGGGTCTCCGGCACCATCCTCTCGACGGTGGCCGAGCTCGCCGAGCAAGCCGGTTCTGACCGGATCCGGTTCACCCCATACCAGAAGCTGGTCGTCCTCGACGTACCCGATGACAAGCTCGACGATCTGATCGCGGGCGTGGAGGCGCTGGGTCTACAGTCGCGGCCGTCGCATTGGCGCCGGAACCTGATGGCGTGCAGCGGGATCGAATTCTGCAAGTTGTCGTTCGCCGAAACCCGGGGCAAGGCACAGGGCCTCGTGCCCGAGCTGGAGCGTCGACTCGAGGACATCAACTCTCGGCTGGACGTGCCAATCACTGTCAATATCAACGGTTGCCCGAACTCGTGTGCGCGAATTCAAGTCGCCGACATAGGGTTCAAGGGCCAGATGGTCGACGACGGCCATGGTGGCTCGGTCGAGGGCTTCCAGGTTCACCTGGGTGGCAGCCTCGGCCTGGACAGCGGGTTCGGCCGAAAACTGCGCCAGCACAAGGTCACCAGCGACGAGGTGGGCGACTACATCGATCGGGTGGTACGCAACTTCATCAAGCACCGCAACGACGGTGAACGGTTCGCGCAGTGGGCGATTCGCGCTGAGGAGGCCGACCTACGATGAGCGATCAAACGACCACGCCGACCGAAGCCGAATTGCGTGAGCTGGCAGCGCGCGGCGCCGCGGAGCTCGAAGGCGCCGGCGCAAGCGACCTTTTGCGATGGACCGAAGAGAACTTCGGCGGTGTCAACGGGCCCCGCGGGTGGGCGACGTGCAATTACGTGGTGGCCTCGAACATGCAGGACGCCGTGCTGGTCGATCTGGCCGCTAAGGTGCGACCCGGTGTACCGGTGCTCTTTTTGGACACCGGCTATCACTTCGTCGAAACCATCGGCACCCGGGACGCTATCGAATCCGTGTACGACGTCCGGGTACTCAACGTCACACCGGAGCACACGGTGGCCGAGCAGGACGAACTGCTGGGCAAAGACCTGTTCGCCCGCGACCCCGGTGAGTGCTGCCGGCTGCGCAAGGTCGCCCCGCTGGGCAAAGCGCTGCGTGGTTACTCCGCCTGGGTGACCGGACTACGCCGGGTAGAGGCGCCGACCCGTGCCAACGCACCACTGGTCAGCTTCGACGAGGCGTTCAAGCTGGTGAAGATCAACCCGCTGGCAGCGTGGAGTGATCAGGACCTGCAGGACTACATCGATGAGCACGACGTGTTGGTCAATCCGCTTGTCTACGAAGGCTATCCGTCGATCGGCTGCGCTCCCTGCACCGCCAAGCCCGCCGAGGGCGCCGACCCTCGCAGCGGGCGCTGGCAGGGGCTGTCCAAGACCGAATGTGGGTTGCACGCCTCGTGACCGCGCTCGTGCTGACCGCACACGGAAGTAAGGATCCACGGTCGGCGGCCAATGCGCGGGCCGTCGCGGGCTGCATCGCGCGCATGCGGCCCGGCCTCGACCTACGGCTGGCCTTTTGCGAGCTGAACGCCCCCAGCCTGGTCGACGTGCTCAACGGGTTGTCCGGCGTGCGGGACGCGGTGGTCAGCCCGTTGCTGTTGGCGAACGCGTACCACGCCCGCATCGACATCCCCGGCCAGATCGCGAGCTGCGCAACCGGCGAGCGGGGAATCGAGGTATGGCGGGCACCGGTGCTCGGCGAGGACGATCGATTGGTGTCGGTGCTGCGGCATCGGGTGGCGGAGTTGGGGGTTTCAAGGTTCGACGACCGGCTTGGTGTGGCCGTGGTCGCTATCGGCTCATCGGACCGCGCTGCCAACGCACGCACCGCCGAGGTAGCGCGGAAGCTGGCGATCGGCACCCGCTGGGCCGGCACCACAACCGCATTCGTGACCCGACCAGATGCTTCGCCGGCCGACGCGGTTCGCCGGTTGCGGCACCAGGGTGCGCGCCGGGTGGTCATCGCGCCGTGGTTCCTGGCGCCGGGGCTACTGCCCGATCGGGTACGGACATATGCACGCGACGCCGGCATCGCGATGGCACAGCCGCTGGGTGCACACCCGCTGGTGGCCGCGACCGTACTAGATCGCTACGAGCAGGCCCGGAAAGCCCGAGCCGACCGGATTGCGGCCTGATCCTCGTTCAGTACACTTCGTGTGTTGAACACACCCTTGCCGATTGGAGCCGCGCTGGCTGCGCTGGTGCTATCCCTGGCCGGGTGTAGCGGCGGCAACCACGTTGCTGCCCCGAACGCAGCGGGTCCGTGCGAGATCGTGGCTAATGGCACGCCGGGGCCCAAGACGCCCTCGCCGCCCGGGGTTCCGGCACCGTCGTCGAGGAACATCGCGACGAATCCCGAGATCGCGACCGGGTACCGCAGCGATATGACCGTCGTGCAGACGGCTCACTACGCGGTGGCCACGGCCAATCCACTGGCGACCCAGGCAGCCTGCCGGGTATTGCATGACGGGGGTACGGCCGCCGACGCCCTGGTGGTTGCCCAGGCGGTGTTGGGTTTGGTCGAACCGCAGTCTTCCGGGCTCGGTGGCGGCGGATTCGTGCTGTATTACGACGCCCAAGCCGGCTCGGTGCAGGCCTACGACGGCCGCGAAGTCGCCCCCGCAGCAGCCACCGAGAACTACCTGCGCTGGATCAGCGACGTCGATCACGCCGCACCCAAACCCGACGCGCGAGCCTCCGGGCGGTCGATCGGAGTCCCCGGCATCCTGCGGATGCTCGAGCTCGTGCACAACGACCACGGACACACGCCTTGGCGCGACCTCTTCAACTCGGCAATGGCGTTGGCCGATGGCGGTTTCGACATCAGCCCGAGGCTGGCCGCTGCCGTCTCCGACTCGGCGGCACAACTGCGTGTCGACCCACACACACGCGGATATTTCCTCAATCCCGACGGCGGCCCCAGGGGCGCAGGAACGCGGCTGACGAACCCCGCATACTCAAAAACCTTGTTCGCCATCGCCTCATCGGGCACCAACGCGTTCTACACCGGCGCTATCGCTCACGACATCGTCGCGGAAGCTACCGATCCCGCGGATGGCCGCACGCCAAGCCTGATGACAAACGAGGATCTGGCGGGCTATGCCGCAAAGCGACGCGATCCGCTGTGCATGACATATCGCAGCCGACAGATCTGCGGCATGCCGACGCCATCGTCGGGTGGCGTCGCGGTGGCAGCCACGCTGGGAATCCTCGAGCATCTCCCGATGGGGGACTATCCACCCAGCCGCGTCGACCTAAACGGCGGTCGCCCGAGCGTGATGGGAGTTCACCTGGTCTCCGAAGCCGAGCGGCTGGCCTACGCCGACCGCGACAAATATGTCGCTGACGCCGATTTCGTCGGGCTGCCGGGCGGCTCCCTCAATACGCTGATTGCACCTGGCTATCTGGCCGGACGTGCCGCGCTGATCTCGCTGCAGCACTGCATGGAAACCGCCAAGCCAGGCGACTTCGGCATGCCCACCGATGTCGCACCACCGGGCAGGGAGCACGGCACCAGCCATGTCAGCATCATTGATTCCTACGGCAATGCGGCGTCGTTCACCACGACCATCGAGTCGCCATTCGGTTCCTTCCACATGGCCGACGGATTCGTCCTCAACAACCAGCTGACCGATTTCGCCGCTGAGCCCCGTACGTCCGATGGAGCACCGGTGGCCAACCGCGTCCAGCCTGGGAAACGGCCACGAAGCTCGATGGCGCCGACGTTGGTGTTCGATTCCTCGCCGGCCGGGCGGGGCCCGCTGTACGCGGTGACAGGCTCGCCCGGCGGTTCCACGATCATTCAGTACGTCGTGAAAACACTTGTGGCGATGCTGGATTGGGGGCTCAACCCGCAACAGGCCGTGTCCCTGGTCGATTTCGGCGCCGAGAACTCACCGCAAACCAATGTCGGAGGCGAGGACCCCGAAATCAACACATCCGACGATGGCGACCACGACCCGCTGGTGCAAGGCCTGCGCGCACTGGGACATCAGGTCAACCTGGCCGACCAATCCAGCGGGCTGTCGGCAATCACCCGCAGCTCATCGAAGTGGACCGGCGGCGCCGACCCGCGCCGCGATGGTTTGGTCATGGGCGACAACGCATAACGGCCGCCACCGACGCACGCTACGCCGTCGTCAACGTGGCCTGATCTTCGTCGGCGTCGCCGCTGCCGCCGTCGCGACCCGTCTCGCCACCGATTACCGGCGGCACCCGGGTGGCGCGCACGTAGACGGTGTCGCCTTCACGCAAAGCCAGCGCCTCGGCGTCGCCCCGGGTGATTTGGGCGGTGAACGCGCCGCCGGTGGCCGCGCTGGTCAACTCCACTCTCACCTCGAAACCCAGCGCCACCACCCGGTCGACAACGGCGCGCACGACCCCGATGGACTCGGCGGTGCCGTCGCCGCCGGCGATCGCCATGTCGGGTTTGCGCCCCACCCGGATGTCATGCGGGCGGACCAAGGCGCCGTTCAGCGTGGAAACCGCGCCCAGGAAGGACATCACGAACGCGTTCGCCGGGGAGTCGTAAACCTGAGTGGGAGATCCGACTTGCTCGATGCGGCCCTTGTTGAGCACGGCGATCCGATCGGCCACGTCCAGCGCCTCGTGCTGGTCGTGGGTGACCAGCACGGTGGTGACGTGCACCTCGTCATGCAGGCGCCGTAACCATGCCCGTAGGTCCTCGCGGACCTTGGCGTCCAGCGCGCCGAACGGCTCGTCCAGTAACAGCACTTGCGGATCGACCGCCAGCGCCCGGGCCAGCGCCATCCGCTGTCGTTGACCACCGGACAGCTGGTTGGGATAGCGGGTCTGAAATCCGCTCAGTCCAACCACTTCCAGCAGATTGTCGACCTTCGCCTTGACCTCAGCCTTGGGCCGCTTGCGAATCTTGAGCCCGTACGCCACATTGTCGCGAACGGTCATGTGCTTGAACGCCGCATAGTGCTGGAATACGAATCCGATGCTGCGGCGCTGCGGCGGCACCCGAGTCACGTCACGACCGTCGATCGTGACGGTTCCGGTGTCGGGCTGGTCGAGGCCGGCGATGGTGCGCAGCAGGGTCGACTTACCCGAACCGCTGGGACCCAGCAATGCCGTCAGCGAACCGGCGGGTACGACGAAATCCACATGGTCGAGTGCGACGAAATCGCCATAGCGCTTGTTGGCGTCACGCACGACGATCGCTTTCTCGCGCTGGTCGGTCTCGGCGGCGGTCATTTCACAGTCCCCTCGTTCAAGCCTGTCTAGTTGCTCGTGCCCGGCGGACATCGACAACCACCTGGAAGATCAGCACCACCACGGAGACAGTCATCAGCAGCGTCGATAGCGCATACGCACCGTACTGAGCCCCGCGGTTGTAGCGGTCCGAGACCAGCAGCGTCAGCGTCTGCGACTTCCCCGGGAGGTTGGAAGACACAATGATGACCGCGCCGTATTCACCGAGGGTACGCGCGATGGTCAGCACAATGCCGTACGTCAGGCCCCATCGGATGGACGGCAGTGTTATTCGCCAAAACGTCTGCCACCAGCCAGAACCCAGTGTTGCCGCCGCCTCCTCTTGATCGGTCCCCAATTCGTGCAACACCGGTTCGACCTCGCGCACCACGAAAGGCATCGTGACGAAGACGCTGGCGAGCACGATGCCGGGCAGGCCGAAGATGATCTTGAACCCGAGGTCTTTTTCGATGAAGCCCAGCGCACCGGCCGATCCCCACAACAGGATCAACGCCACGCCCACGATGACAGGCGATACCGCGAACGGCAGATCGATGATCGCCTGCAGTACGCCCTTTCCGCGAAACCTGTTGCGCGCGAGCACTAATGCCGTCGGAATACCGAAGACCACGTTCAGCGGCACCACGATGGCCACCACCAGCAGCGACAAGTTCAGCGCCGATATCGCGGCCGGAGTGCTGATCCAGTCGAAGAACTGGCCGAATCCGGGCTGGAAGGTGCGCCACAGGATCACCGCCACCGGAACGATGAGCAACACGAAGATGTACGTCAACGCGACATACCGGATGAGATAGCGAACCCGTGAAGGCGATCTCATGCAGCCAACTCCTCACGTTTGGCCGCGCGCGCGCCGACGATACGCAACAGGAGGAGCACAAGGAACGAGATCGCCAGCAGCACAATGGATATCGCCGCAGCGCCAGCGCGGTCGTCATTCTCGATCAAGGTTCGTATCCACTGCGATGACACTTCGGTCTTCCCTGGCACCGCGCCGCCGATCAGCACGACCGAACCGAACTCACCGATCGCACGCGAGAACGCAAGCCCCGCACCGGATAACAACGCCGGGGTCAGCGACGGCAGCACGACCGAGGTGAAGACCTTCGGTCCGGAAGCACCCAGCGACGCCGCCGCCTCCTCGGTCTCATGATCGATTTCCAGCAGCACCGGCTGAACTGCGCGCACGACGAACGGCAGCGTGACAAACGCCAGCGCCACCGCCACGCCCCAGGCGGTGTGCTGCAGATGAAGACCCACCGGGCTGTTATTCCCGTACAGGGCAAGCATCACCAGGCTGGCGACGATGGTCGGCAACGCGAACGGGAGATCGATGATTGCGTCGACGAGCCGCTTCCCGACGAAGTCATCGCGCACCAGCACCCAGGCGATCAGCAGACCGAAGACCAAGTTGACGACGGTGACTCCGGCGGAAATGGTCAGCGTCACCCGGAACGACTCCACCGCGGCATTCGACGTGACCGCCAGCCAGAAAGCCTGCCAGCCGCCGCCGGCGGCCTGCCAGGCAATGGCGGCCAGCGGCAGCAGCACGATCACCGAAAGCCACACCAGCGCAACGCCGACCCGAAGTGACGTGGTGCCCGACTCACGGGAACGCCACCCACCTGGGACCCAGTCGCCATCGAGCTCCGGCCGGGTCGCCTGCGGGTCCGGCGTGATCGCCGCCGTCATCCGGTGGCCTGCATGTAGATCTTGGTGATACTGCCGGTGTTCTTGTCGAACAGCTGCGGATCCGCGGTGCCCCAGCCACCGAGGTCAGCGATCGTCCACAGTTTCACCGGCACCGGATAATGGTCCCGGAAATCGGCGGCGACCGCGGGGTCGACCGGCCGGAATCCGGCCTGTGCCCACAAGTTCTGCGCCGCGGCGGTGTACTGGAAGTTCTTGAAGGCCCTCGCGGCATCCAGGTGCGGGCTGGTGCTCACCACCGCCAGCGGATTCTCGATCTTGAACGTTTGCGGCGGGGTGACGTGTTGGACCGGCTTGCCTTGCCGCTCCGTGGCGATGGCCTCGTTCTCGTAACTGATCAACACGTCACCGCTGCCCTGGACGAAAACGTCGGTGGCTTCCCGTCCCGATCCAGGACGCAGTTTCACGTGTTCGCTCACCAACTTCCGCACGAAATCGACGCCGGCATCGGCGTTCTGGCCCCCGCTGCTCTTCACGGCGTACGGGGCGAGCAGATTCCATTTGGCCGAGCCCGAACTCAGTGGACTGGGCGTGATGACTTCCACACCGGGCCGCACCAGGTCATCCCAATCCCTGATGTTCTTGGGATTGCCCGCGCGCACCACCAGAGTCACCACCGAACCGAAAGGGATGCCCTTGGTGGCGTCGGTATTCCAGTCCTTGGAAACCTTGCCGGCCTTGACCAAACGACTGATGTCCGGTTCGACCGAGAAGTTCACGATATCGGCCGGCTTACCGTCGACAACACCGCGTGACTGGTCGCCGGAGGCGCCATATGAGGTAATCACCTGGACGCCCTTGCCCTCCTCGGAGGCGTTGAACGCGGGAATCACCTTGCTCCAGCCGGGTTCTGGGGCGGAGTAGGCGACCAGGGTGAGGCTCGCATGCGTGTTGGCCAGACCCCCGCCGCCAACGACGTCGCTGGCACCACCCTGACACGCCGCGACAACACCGGCAATCAGCGCGAGCGCCCAGACATATCGGACAGGCTGCCGGCGCAGCGCGCTTCCGATGTTGTTGAGCATTGGTGGCCTTCCAGTGCAGGACTATCGATATCGGTCCGTTTCTGCGGAAAGGCGCCGAGAACTTCAGGAGGATTTACGAACTCCAGACCAGACCGCACGGGTTTGGGAGTCAGCGACAACAGTGCACGAATACATAGCACTCCAAAACACCGGTTGCTACGTGCATGGCGCGAAGCCTAACAGGAATTCGCAGAGCCGCCATCGGGCGGTGCGTCGGCCACCGTAGGCGTCAGTGCGTTAGCAGCCACGCGACGATCACCAGTACCACGAGCGTGACGAGAACCAACGTCACGTGTGAGCGAGGCATGCGGTTAACCGGGCGCCCCGTCGGCATCGCGGGCACGGCGCATGAACTCGATGCCCTTGCCGAGTAGGCCGTCCAGCAAAGCCGCCGTGAGGTAGGCCACCACCAGCACAACGGGCATCACCACCATCGCCTGTAGCACGAAGGCCAGCCCAGAAAGCCACAGCTCGTTGCCGTCCCACCAATTCAGGAACGCGTTCACCGGGCTCACACTATTCGCCTTAGCACCGGTAAACCAATGTGCCAAGATCGGCGGGTGCCTCCCGCATCCTCCGATTCCGAGGCAACGACCTGTCTGATCGTCGGTGGTGGACCGGCGGGCATGATGCTTGGCCTGCTGTTAGCCCGCGCCGGCGTAAAAGTCACGGTGATGGAAAAGCACGCAGACTTCTTGCGTGACTTCCGCGGAGACACCGTGCACGCGAGCACTTTGCGGCTGCTTGACGAGCTCGGGTTGGGGCCGCAATTCACACAGCTTCCGCATCGTCTCGTCGACACCGTCCATATGGAGATACAGAACCAACCGGTGGATCTGGACCTGACCCACCTCCCGGGCGGGCATCAGCACATCGCCCTGGTGCCGCAGTGGGACTTCCTCGAGATGGTGGCCACCGCCGCCGAGACGGAGCCCAGCTTCCGGTTGTTGCGCAACGCCGAGGTAGTCGGGGTGATCCGGGGCTCGGGACCCGGCGGATACGGGGCCGACCGCGTCGTCGGCGTCACCTACCGCGACCAGGCCGGCGAAGCCAAGGAGATGCGCGCCGAGCTGACGGTGGCCTGCGACGGCCGCGCGTCGACCGTGCGCTCAGCAGTCGGCCTTAAGCCGCGTAGGTTCGGCGCGCCGATGGACGTGTGGTGGTTTCGGCTGCCTCGCCGGCCCGACGATCCGAGCGGACTGGCCGGCGTGCTGCGCGCCGGGCACGCGACCATCATGATCGACCGCGGCGATTACTACCAGATCGCCTACATCATTCCCAAGGGAACCGACACCGAGATGCGCGCCCAAGGCATCGAGGCGTTGCAGCGCGCGCTGGTCAGCATGGTGCCCTGGCTCGTTGAACGCGTCGACAAGCTGACATCGTTCGACGACGTGAAACTGCTTGACGTGCAGCTCAATCGACTCCCCCGCTGGTACTCCGACGGTGTGCTGTTCATCGGTGACGCGGCGCACGCGATGTCACCGGTCGGCGGCGTCGGCATCAATCTGGCGGTGGCCGACGCGGTGGCCGCCGCGCGCATACTGGCCGATCCGCTGCGCGCAGGACGGGTCTCGACCGCCCAGCTGGCCCGGGTGCAGCGGCGCCGCTGGTTTCCGACGGTGATTCTGCAGGCGGCGCAACGGATGATCCATTCCCAAGTGATCGCGGCAGCGGTGGGCGGACGCAACACCGCACCACGAGGCGTGCGAGTGGTGGCCAAATCGGTGGCACTGCGGCGGCTCGTCGGGTACCTGGTGGCCATCGGCCCGCTGGCCGAGCATGCGCCGGGGTTCGCCAGGCGCCGCGGGTAGGTCACCGCAAACGCGCCACATCAGCAAAATCGTGGACGCCGAGCAGGTCGACAGTCGATGATGTCGAAATGGTGTTGCACGCTCAACCCGCCGACCAACCGGCCGACGCTGCCCCCGAGGAAGCCTTTGAAACGGCGCCGGAATCCAGCCGCGAATCGGCTCTGGCGTCGCCCCTCGATTTCAGCGCCCCCGCACCCTTTGCGGCCAGTGGAGCGCTGCGCAACCCGTTTCCGCCGATCGCCGATTACGCATTTCTGTCCGACTGGGAGACGACCTGCCTGATCTCCCCGGCCGGTTCGGTGGAGTGGCTTTGTGCGCCACGGCCGGACTCCCCAAGCGTGTTCGGCGCGATCCTGGACCGTAGCGCCGGCCATTTCCGGCTGGGCCCCTACGGCGTCTCGGTCCCCTCGGCCCGCCGCTACCTTCCCGGCAGCCTGATCATGGAGACCACCTGGCAGACCCACACGGGCTGGCTGATCGTGCGCGACGCGCTGGTGATGGGCCCCTGGCACGACCTCGAGCGTCGCTCACACACGCATCGGCGCACCCCAATGGACTGGGACGCCGAACACATCCTGCTGCGCACGGTGCGCTGCGTCAGCGGCACCGTCGAGCTGATGATGAGCTGCGAGCCGGCGTTCGACTACCACCGCGACAGCGCGTGCTGGGACTACACGGCCAACGCGTACGGCGAGGCCGTCGCACGTGCAGGCAGGCAACCCGACGCCCACCCGACGCTACGGCTGACCACCAACCTGCGCATCGGTATAGAGGGCCGGGAGGCGCGGGCGCGCACCCGGATGACCGAGGGCGACGATGTCTTCGTCGCCCTGAGCTGGACCAAGCACCCCGCGCCGCAGACCTACGCGGAGGCCGCGGACAAGATGTGGCAAACCACCGAGTGCTGGCGCCAATGGATCAACATCGGCAACTTCCCCGACCACCCGTGGCGGGCGTACCTGCAGCGCAGCGCGCTGACGCTGAAGGGATTGACCTATTCCCCCACCGGCGCGCTGCTGGCGGCCAGCACCACGTCGCTTCCGGAAACGCCGCAGGGACAACGCAACTGGGACTACCGCTACGCCTGGGTTCGTGACTCGACGTTCGCGTTGTGGGGGCTTTACACGCTGGGGCTGGACCGCGAGGCCGACGATTTCTTTGCCTTCATCGCCGATGTGTCCGGAGCCAACAGCAACGAGCGCCATCCGCTGCAGGTGATGTATGGGGTTGGTGGCGAACGCAGCCTGGTCGAAGACGAGCTGCACCATCTGACCGGATACGACCATGCCCGCCCGGTGCGGATCGGCAACGGCGCCTACGACCAGGTCCAGCACGACATCTGGGGCTCGATCCTGGACTCGTTCTACCTGCACGCCAAGTCACGCGAGCAAGTTCCGGAAACGTTGTGGCCGGTGTTGAAGAAGCAGGTCGAGGAGGCGATCGCGCATTGGCGCGAGCCCGACCGCGGAATCTGGGAGGTGCGCGGGGAGCCGCAACACTTCACCTCGTCGAAGGTGATGTGCTGGGTGGCCCTGGACCGCGGGTCCAAGCTGGCCGAGCGGCAGGGTGAGAAGAGCTATGCCCAGCAATGGCGGGACATCGCCGAGGAGATCAAGGCCGACATTCTCAAGCACGGCGTGGACTCCCGGGGCGTGTTCACCCAGCGCTACGGCAGCGACGCGCTGGACGCATCGCTGCTGCTGGTGGTGCTGACCCGATTTCTGCCTCCGGACGATCCGCGAGTGCGCAACACGGTGCTGGCGATCGCCAACGAGCTCACCGAGGAAGGCCTGGTGCTGCGATACCGGGTCGAGGAGACCGACGACGGGCTCTCCGGCGAGGAGGGCACCTTCACGATCTGCTCGTTCTGGCTGGTGTCCGCGCTGGTGGAGATCGGCGAGGTGGCCCGTGCCAAGCGGCTCTGCGAGCGGCTGCTGTCCTACGCCAGCCCGCTGCACCTCTACGCCGAGGAGATCGAGCCGCGCACCGGCCGGCACCTGGGCAACTTCCCGCAGGCGTTCACCCACCTGGCGTTGATCAACGCGGTTGTGCACGTGATCCGCGCCGAGGAGGAATCCGACGGCTCCGGAATGTTCCAGCCCGCCAACGCGCCGATGTAACGACCGGACCGATGAAGGCCGGGGCGTCGAGTGTGCTTGCAGGGCGGGGTTTTTGAAGAATTCCCACCGTCAGCGCACAGTCGAAGCCGTCAGCGCACAGGCGCCAGCGGCTCACTTCTTTGCCTTATCCCCCGCGGCATCGGTGGACAACGCGGCCACAAACGCTTCTTGTGGCACCTCGACCCGTCCGATGGTTTTCATCCGCTTCTTGCCTTCCTTCTGCTTTTCCAGAAGTTTGCGTTTGCGGGTGATGTCACCGCCGTAGCACTTGGACAGCACGTCCTTGCGGATCGCGCGAATGTTTTCGCGCGCAATAATTTTCGATCCGATTGCCGCTTGCACCGGCACCTCGAATTGCTGGCGAGGGATCAGTTCCTTGAGCTTGGTGGTCATCTTGTTGCCGTAGGCGGACGCCGAATCCTTGTGCACGATCGCGCTGAACGCGTCGACGGCCTC
>DASZLQ010000184.1:0-3566 GCA_035552295.1 Mycobacterium sp.
GTGGAAAGCTTTGGGGTACGGCTCCGCAAAGGTGACATCGTGTTGCCCGGATCGTGCACCCGCGCGATCGACGCCCGCGCCGGCGACAACTTTGTCGCCGACTTCGCGGGACTGGGTTCGGTTCGGTTGTCGTTCGAATAAAGAATCGGGAGCGTGACATGCCGTCTAAGGCGGATGTGGCCTTGAAAGTAGCAATTGTCGGGTCGGGAAACATCAGCACGGACCTGCTGTACAAACTCCTGCGATCGGACTGGCTGGAACCCCGTTGGATGGTCGGGATCGACCCGGAAAGCGAGGGCCTGGCCCGGGCACGCACGCTGGGTCTCGAGACCACCCACGAAGGGGTCGACTGGCTGCTGGCGCAGCCCGAGCAACCCGACCTGGTATTCGAGGCGACCAGCGCCTACGTGCACAAGGATGCGGCGCCGAAGTACGCGGCCGCGGGCATCCGGGCCATCGACCTGACGCCCGCCGCAGTGGGTCCGGCGGTGATTCCGTCCGCCAATCTGCGCGAGCATCTGGATGCGCCGAACGTCAACATGATCACCTGCGGGGGGCAAGCGACCATACCGATCGTCTACGCGGTCAGTCGTGCGCTCGTCGAAAAAGGCGGAGTGCCCTACGCCGAGGTCGTGGCGTCGGTGGCGTCGGCGTCGGCCGGCCCGGGCACCAGGGCCAACATCGACGAGTTCACCAAGACCACGTCCCGCGGCGTGGAGACCATCGGTGGTGCCAAGCGCGGTAAGGCGATCATCATCCTGAACCCGGCCGAACCGCCAATGATCATGCGCGACACCATCTTCTGCGCCATCCCCGAGGACGCCGACCGCGATGCCATCGCGAAATCCATCCACGACGTGGTGGCCGAGGTGCAGACCTACGTGCCCGGATACCGGCTGCTCAACGAGCCTCAGTTCGACGAGCCGTCGATGAATTCCGGCGGGCAGGCCGTGGTCACCACGTTCATCGAGGTCGAGGGTGCCGGGGATTACCTGCCGCCGTACGCGGGCAACCTAGACATCATGACTGCGGCGGCCACCAAGGTCGGCGAGGAGATCGCCAAAGAATCCTTGTCCGCGACGGCCGGAGGAGCGCAGGCATGAGCGACATCTTTTTCAACCCTATCTGGGACGTCCGGATGACGGACACGTCTCTGCGGGACGGGTCCCACCACAAGCGTCACCAGTTCACCAAGGACGAGGTCGGCGCCATCGTGGCCGCCTTGGACACCGCGGGTGTGCCGGTCATCGAGGTAACGCACGGTGACGGGCTGGGCGGCTCGAGCTTCAACTACGGGTTCTCCAAGACGCCCGAGCAGCAGCTGATCAAGCTTGCGGCCGAAACCGCCAAAGAGGCCAAGATCGCCTTCTTGATGCTGCCCGGGGTGGGCACCAAAGAGGACATCAAGGAAGCGCAGGACAATGGCGGTTCGATCTGCCGAATTGCCACCCACTGCACCGAAGCCGACGTATCCATCCAGCACTTCGGGCTGGCCCGCGAGCTGGGCTTGGAAACTGTCGGGTTCCTGATGATGGCCCACACCATTCCGCCCGAGAAGCTCGCCGCGCAGGCCCGCATCATGGCCGACGCGGGTTGCCAGTGCGTCTACGTGGTCGATTCCGCGGGCGCATTGGTCCTCGAAGGGGTGCGCGACAGGGTGGCGGCTCTGGTCGCCGAACTCGGTGACGACGCCCAGGTCGGCTTTCACGGGCACGAGAACCTCGGCCTGGGGGTCGCCAATTCGGTGGAGGCCGTGCGGGCCGGCGCCAAGCAGATCGACGGCTCCTGCCGCCGCTTCGGGGCCGGCGCGGGTAATGCACCTGTCGAGGCTCTGATCGGGGTGTTCGACAAGATCGGCGTCAAGACCGGCATCGACTTCTTCGGCATCGCAGATGCGGCCGAGGACGTGGTGCGGCCGGCCATGCCCGCCGAGTGCCTGCTCGACCGCAACGCGCTGATCATGGGGTACTCCGGGGTGTACTCAAGCTTCCTCAAGCACGCTGTTCGCCAGGCCGAACGCTATGACGTGCCCGCCGCGGCTTTGCTGTACCGGGCGGGGCAACGGAAACTCATTGGCGGCCAGGAAGACCAACTCATCGATATCGCGCTGGAAATCAAGCGCGAGCAGGCCAGCGGTGCGGTGGTAACACATTAACGACGCCGTTAATTGTGCGGCGGTAGCCTTTATTTCATGACCGTGACATCAAGGACCGCCAAGCCGCTGGGCCGTCGAATCTGCGGCCTGCTTGCCGGTGGCCTGCTGAGCGCCATCGCTTCGGCCGTGATCGCGCTGCCGGTGGCCAACGCGGATCCGCAATGCAATCAGGATCAGACCGTGGGTCAGTCGATCGACTCGTACTTGAAGCGCCATCCCGACCTCCACCAGCAGCTGCAGGCCAGGTCTGAGGCGGAGGGCGGCGGCGGCAACGTCATCGACTACCTGAATCGGCATCCGGACGTGCGGCAGCATCTGATCGACCTGTCCCAGCAGTGCGTGCCCTAGTGAGCGGGCGTCGTCTTTAAACGCCGTCGACGACGCGCGGGAATGTTCGCCATTGACGAAAAAGTAGAACACGTTCTAGCGTCTAGGCGTGTTCTCTGATCCCCTTACCGAAGCGATCGCCGAGGCCGAGAAACTTGTAGCCGCCGCGTCGCACATCGAATCCGAAGCCGACCTGCTCGAAGGACTGCAGTACCTGGCCGGGTGCGTCGCGGGCTGCATGCACCTGGCCTTCGACTACGAGCGTGACCATCCCTTGCTGCAGTCGGGGACGGGTCCGTTCACCAAGATGGGCCTGGACAACCCCGACACCCTTTACTTCGGCACCAGGGTGCACGCCGAGCGGGATTACGTCGTCACCGGCAGGCGTGGTACGACCACCGACCTGAGTTTTCAGCTGCTCGGTGGCGAGTACACCGACGACAGCGTGCCGGCCAGCCAAGCCGCATTCGACGACCGTGAACTCGAGATCGCCGCGGACGGTAGCTTCGAGTGGCGGGTGCGGCCGACCAGCACCGGACAATTGCTGATCCGTGAGGTCTACGGCGACTGGTCAGCACAGCGCGGCACGCTGGCCATCTCCAGGCTGGACACCGCCGGCACCGCACCACCGCCGCTGAATCGCCAGATCATCGAAAAACGTTATGCCACAGCGGGATCCCAACTTGTGAACCGGGTCAAGACATGGCTGCAGTTCCCTCAGTGGTTCTATCTCAACATCCCGGTCAACACCATGGTTGCGCCCCGGCCGACTCCGGGCGGCCTGGCCACCCAGTACTCGTCGGCCGGACATTTCGACCTGCGGCCCGATCAGGCGCTGGTGATCACGATCCCGGTCTCCGACGCTCCCTACCTAGGCTTCCAGCTGGGCAGTATGTGGTACATATCGCTGGATTACATCAACCACCAGACCTCGCTGAACAACACCCAGGCTCAAGCGGACCCGGACGGCAAGGTCCGGATCGTCGTGGCCGACCAGAATCCGGGAGTGACCAATTGGGTCGAAACCCTTGGTCATCGGCGCGGCTTTCTGCAGTTCCGCTGGCAGCGGGTGTCCCGTCAGCTC
>DASZLQ010000185.1:0-10516 GCA_035552295.1 Mycobacterium sp.
ATGAATATTGCCAGAGCCGCTCCGTCGACCTCCGCATCGATGTACCACCATTCATGGGTTCCCGGACTTCCGTCGGTATGCGCCGCGTCTTCCCGCGGCTCCATCCGGCCCTTTTCGAGACCAAGTTTTTGGTAGTCCTGCGGGGACATAGCGAGACGGCTGGGACGAGCGACGGACGGGCGGTTCACTCCACGACTGTTAGTCATCATGACGGCTCCTGTCGACCTTCTAAGACAATAATCGATTTAATCGATAAAATCGTTTTTTGATGTTACTATATATACCATGGTTGACGCGTGGGAATTGACTCCTGCTGCGGTGGACGGAGCTGAGCCGCTTGGCACGGTGCAGACGAGCGGCGGCTACGCATGAGTCAAACCATGCGGGTGATTATTGTCGGTGGCGGCATCGGTGGACTCACTGCAGCCATCGCGTTGCGACAGACCGGCTGGTCCGTGCGAGTGATCGAGCGTGCGGAGCAGTTCGGCGAAGTCGGCGCCGGCGTCCAGCTCGGACCTAATGCAACTCGCGTGTTGAAGCGATTGGGCCTCGGCGAAAAACTGTATGAGATAGCCGTGGCACCCGAGGCTCTGCGATTCCTTCGCTGGGCCGACGACGCCGTGCTCACCGAATGCCAACTGCTCGGGCGGTTCGGCGCCCCGTACTACACCCTGTACCGACCGGACTTGATCGAGATACTTGCCGCTGCGCAGCCGTCCGAAGACATGATGCTGGGCACCGAGGTGACCGACGTAAGCGCCACGCCTGGTGGCGCGGCGGTGTCGACTGCGGATGGAACGCGGCTAGAGGCGGAGCTGGTGCTCGGCTGCGACGGCATCCACTCCACGGTCAGGTCCCGCGCCATTGGTGATGTGCCAGCCCGATTCTCGGGTATGTGCGCCTACCGGGCGATGGTGCCCAGCGATGGCGTCGAGCGGATGGTGCGCAACTGGCTCGGTCCGCGCCGCCACCTGGTCGCTTACCCGGTCGGCCGCGGCGGCCGTTACCTCAACCTCGTCTGTGTAGACACCGCGTCGGACTGGCGAACGGAATCCTGGACAGCGCCAGGTGATCCGGATGAGTTGCGGAACGCGTTCAAGGGCTGGACGGCCGAAGTGACCAGCTTGCTGGATCGGGTTGCCGGACCGATCTATCGGTGGGGACTCTATGACCGCGAGCCTTTGCCAACCTGGCTGGCATCGGCTATCGCGCTGCTCGGCGACGCCTGCCACCCCATGCTCCCGTTCATGGCACAGGGTGCCGCCCAGGCGATAGAGGACGCCGGTGTGCTCGCACAGTGTCTCGCAGGAGGCGCTGACCTCGGGGACGCGCTCCGCCGCTACGAACAGCTTCGCCTGCCTCGTGCCTCACGAATTCAGAGGTTGTCCTACGACAACAATGTTGTCTACCACCTCGCTGACGGGCCCGAGCAGTGTGCACGAGACCACGCCATGATCCGCGGTGAGGCATTTGGCGCCGACGCACTTAGCTGGCTATTCGACGACGACCAGATCAGCGGCTGAAGGAGCCGACAGCCCATCAACGCCCTCGCCCAGCCTGGGCGTGGGTGGTATGCGTTCGTGTGCCGACCTCTCTGACACGGACTGGGATCGCGGGTTTGTTGTGGCGTGCGGGCTACTGCGCCTCGCGGGTGGGCATTTTCGACCTGGCGCAGCCGTCAACTTCGCGGCTCGTCTGAGCTGAGGAATCGGGTGATTTCGGCTGCGGCTCGGACGGGTTCATCGAATAGCACCATGTGGCCGGCGCCGGGGATCTCGGCCATTGTCGCGCGGGGGATGCGGCGCGCCATCCGGCGAGCGTTGGCGACAGGAATGATCGGGTCCCGGTTTCCGTGCAGCACCAGTGTGGGCTGCTGGAGCCGTCCGAGCCACGGCTGGCTCGTCCATCCGGTGATGGCGTAAAGCTGTTGGAGGTAGCCCCTCAGGGTGGGAGGTGATGCGACGCGTTGGTCGATGGAGGCCTGCAGTACGGCGCGGTCGCGCGCGGTTCGACCGCCCGCGATAACCGGGACGATCGCTGCGGCCAGCCGGCGGTCGTAGTAGCGCGCCGGTGTCATCATCAGCCAGGCGACAAGGGGGCTCGGGGGCCGCGCCGGCCAGCCGGCGGAGGTGGCGGCCAGGATCAGCCGATTCACCATGGTGGGGTGCCGATGGGCCAGCTCCTGTGCAACGACGCCGCCGAAGGAACACCCGAGCACGTCGGCAGGCCCAACACCGAGCTTACACATCAACTCCGCGACGATGTTGGCGATGCCGCGGATCCGCAGTGGGACGCGGGGCACCGATGAGCGTCCGGCACCGGGAAGGTCAAAAGCGATGATGTCGCGCTGGGGGAGGTGGGCGAGCAGCGGGCTCCACATCTCCAGCGAAGCACCCAGACCGTTGATGAGCAGCAGCGGGGCGCCGTCACCGCTGCGGTGCACCCGCAGGCGCACCCCGGAACATCGGATGTCTTGGGTGCTCATGATCGGGTTCGCATCGCGGCGCGCGCGCCGTATTGTGCGTACCACTCGAGTGCGGCGACGTCGTCGACCGCTCCAAGCGCGACTGCGTCTTCGAGTCGGTGGCCTTGAAGCAGCCGCTTGACCGGCACCTCGAGTTTCTTGCCGGTGAGTGTGCGGGGGACCGCGGGCGCCTCGATGATCGCGTCGGGCACGTGGCGTGGCGACGACCGGGCTCTGATTCGCGTGGTGATCATCGAGCGCAATTCGTCGTCGAGGGTGGCACCGGGGGCCATCACTACGAACAGCGGCATGTCGTAGTTGCCATCGGCACGCTCAACGCCGACGACCAGGCTGTCGGCCACCTGTGGGAGTTGTTCGACGGCGGCGTAGATCTCGGCTGATCCGATACGAACCCCTTGGCGGTTGAGCGTCGCGTCGGAGCGGCCGGACACGGTCACCGTTGCGCGGGGGGAGATCGTGATCCAATCGCCCTGACGCCAGACGCCGGGGAAGAAGTCGAAGTATGAGTCTTGGTAGCGGCGGCCATCTTTGTCGTTCCACAGCTCAAGCGGCATCGACGGCATGGGTTGGGTGATCACGAACTCGCCGATTGTGTCCTGCTGGGCCACGCCGCTCGGGCTCCAGGACTCGGCCTTGACGCCGAGGCCGCGGGCGCTGATCTCGCCGGAGTAGACGGGCAGCAGCGGGTTTCCGCCGAAGTAGGCGGTGCACACCTCGGTCCCGCCGCAGATGGAGTCGATCCGGGTGGCGGGCGGCAGTTGCTGTTCAAGCCAATCCCAGCCGCTCGGCGCTAGCGGCGAGCCGGTCGGGATGACGGTGCGCAGTGCCGCTAGGGCGGCGTCAAGTTCGAGGCCGGCCTGTTGGCAGCCGGAGACGTAGGCGGATCCGATGCCCATGATCGTGGCGCCGGTCAGTCCGGCGATCGACCAGAGCGCGTCCTGGCGCGGATGCGAGGGGCTGCCGTTGTACAGGATTGCGGTCGCGCCGTGCAGCAGGCCTCCGACGAGGTAGTTCCACGCCATCCAGCTCGTCGAGGTGTGGAAGAAAAACCGATCGGTGGGGCCGAGGTCGACGCTGAGGCCCAGCGACTTGAGATGCTCGATGACGATGCCGCCGTGGCTGTGCACGAGCCCCTTTGGAATACCGGTTGTTCCTGACGAGAACAGCACCCACAGCGGATGGTCGAACGGCAGGGACGCAAACTTGGGCTCCCGTGGCGCGCCGATGATCTCGTCGAACGGCGCCGTCGCGGCGTCGCCGGGGAACAGCGACCGGACCGTTACGGTCTCGACCAGCGAGGGCAGTGCCGTGCGGAGGTCCGCCAGGGTTGCGCGGCGGTCGTGGGTGCGACCGCCGAACCGGTATCCGTCGACGCCGATGAGGACTTTCGGCTCGAGCTGGCCGAAGCGGTCCACGACGCTCTGGGTCGCGAAGTCGGGCCCGCACACGCTCCACACGGCGCCCAGAGCGGTGGTGGCGAGCATCGCGACCACCGTCTCGGGGATGTTGGGCAAGTACCCGACGACGCGATCACCCGGTTCGACCCCGATCGCTTGTAGCGCAGCAGAGCAGGCGCCCACCTGCCGGCGCAGCGCCTCGGCGCTCAGGGTGCGCGGGGCGTGCGTCTCGTCGAGATAGATCAGCGCCGCATCGGCGCGGCGCGCACGCTCGAGGACCTGTTCGGCGTAGTTGAGCCGGGCACCGGGAAACCATGTCGCGCCTGGCATCTCGCGCGCCACCAGCGTAGTTTCAAAGGGCGTCGGGGTTGACAGACCGTAGAAGTGCCAGATTGCATCCCAGAAATCCTCCAGCCGGGTGATCGACCACTCCCATAGCTCCTGGTAGCCGCTAACGGCCACGTCGCGGTTTTCGCGCAACCAGTCAAGGAATCGCGTCAGGTTGGCGTGCGCGATCGCCGCGTCGCTGGGCTCCCAGATGATTCGCGGAGTGCTCACCCGTTCAGCCACGCGATGGCTCCAGGCCGCGCACGTAGGCGCCCGGTGCCGGCTCGATCACCCGGAATTTGCGGCTTCCGAGGCTCGCCGGTGACCGCCGGGTGTCGCCTGACCGTTGGATCGCCCAATCGGCCCAGTGCTCCCACCATGTGCCCGGAACCTTTTGGGCCTTGGCCCGCCACGCGTCGGGGTCGGGCTCGGGTTCGGGGCCGGCGAAAAAGTGCGCTTTCGGGTTGCCCGGCGGGTTGACAAGGCTGGCAATGTGCCCCGCGTAACTCAGCACGAAGGTGCTGCTACCGCCGAGCAGCTGGGTGCTGCGGTAACAACCCTTCCACGGGGTCAGGTGGTCGGTTGCCGCGCCGGTGACATAGGTCTCCACAGTGACCTTGCCGAGGTCCACGGGGGTGCCCAGCACCTTGAACGCGCCCGGATTGACCAGTGTGTTGTCCTGGAAGACGTCCAGGAACTGCCGGTGTAACGCTGCGGGCAGGTTGGTCGGATCGGAGTTCCACGCCAGGATGTCGAACGCCGGCGGCTGTTTACCCAGCAGGTAGTTGTTCACCCAGTAGTTCCAGACGAGTTCGTTGGGACGCAGCCAGCTGAACACCGATCCCAGGCTGCGCCCGTCCAGCCCCCGCCGCAATTGCGAGCGGCCGCGCGCGGTGGCCATCAGCGGGGCGGTATTAAACAGCCCGACCGTGGCCGGCAACGAAAAGTCCAGCAGCGTAACGCCGAGCGTCGCGGTCGCGACCCGCTCATCGCTGGCGTGCGCCAGGTGGTTGAGCAGCGTGGCGGTGAGGATCCCCCCGGCGCACATCCCGATCACGTTGACGTCATCGCTATTCGCTGTGTCTCGGGCGACGTCGATCGCCCTCAGTGCAGCGGCCGCATAGGTATCGAAGTCCCAGTCGGCGTGACGCCCATCGGGATTGCGCCAGCTGATCAAAAAGCACGTTATACCTCGGCTGACGGTGTACTCGATGAAACTGCGCCCGGGCGCGAGGTCCATGAAGTAGTACTTGTTGATCTGCGGCGGGATCACCACCAGCGGCCGGATGTGCACCTGCGGCGTCGAGGGCGCGAACTGCAGCACTTCACAGATCTCGTCTCGGTAGATCACCGCGCCGGGGGATGCTGCCAGATCCTTGCCGATCACGAACGCATCACGCCGGACCTGCGAGGGCATCCCGCCGTTGCGGCGTTGGTCGTCGATGAAATTGCGCAGGCCCGAGACGAGGCTGCCGCCACCGGTCTCGATCGCACGTTTGAGAGCCGCCGGATTGCCCAGGAACGTATTCGTGGGAGCGGCGGCACTCACCGCAATCCCCATGAAGAACCGCGCGCGCTCTTCGGCGCGCCAGTCCAGGTTGGCGGAGGTGACCATCGCCTCCATCGATTCCGCCCAGGCCAGGTAGTACTGCATTAGCCGCCGGTACAGCTGGTTGTCCTGCCAGGTCGCGTCGGTGAACCGCCAGTCCTTGCGATCCGGCGCGATCGCGGAACGACCGGCGGTGATCCGCGCCGCCTCGGCGGCCAACCCAGCCGCCCGACTCAGCGACCCCCGACTGCGCCGCGCGGTCTTCCAGATCGAGCGGCCGACATCGCCGAGGTGCACCGTGCCCAGCGGCTCAGCTCCCTCCACCGCTGCAGGAGTCAATTCCCATGCGTCAACCATAGATTCATATAGTAGTATCAAAAAAAGATTTTATCGATTAAATCGATGATTTTCATCGTCGATGGAGGCACCATGACCATCGGGTACGACGCCGATGAGCGGCATCGACGCACCGTGCACGTCACGTCGGTCCGTCGGGACGCAGCCGCGGTCCACGGCGGCGACCAGAGCCGATCTACCAGCAGGAGGTAACCCGTCATGACCAGCTTGGACGCCGAACAGCAGGATGCCCCCTGGCATGGTGCCGGCGGCAAGCTGCGCGGCAGAGTGGCTTTCGTGACTGGAGGAACGCGGGGTATCGGCGCGGCGATTTGTCGTAGTCTGGGCACCCAGCACGCCACCGTCGCCGCCGGTTACGCACGCAACAGCGCGCAAGCCAAAGAATTCGCCGACGACTTCGAGCAGCAGCTCGGCGTGTGCCCCAGCCTGCACCAGGGCAACGTCGGCTCCGCGGAGGACTGCCGGCGTACCCTCGCCGAAGTCATCGACCAACACGGTCGGGTCGACATCCTGGTCAACAACGCTGGCATTACCATCGACCGGACCGTGGCGACGATGACCGACGAGGACTGGTACACGGTGTTGGCGGTCAACCTGTCCGGCGCGTTCTTCATGTCCCAGGCCGCGCTTGCCCACATGGTCGCGCGCGGCAGCGGTCGGATCATCAACGTCTCGTCGCTCGTCGGCGAGACCGGCAACATCGGCCAGGCCAACTACTCCGCCTCGAAATCCGGACTGTTCGGGCTGACCAAGACCCTCGCCCGGGAGGCCGCCTACCAGCTGGCCAAGGCCGGCAACAACACCGAAGACGGCATTGGGCTCACCGTCAACACCGTCACCCCAGGCTTGATCGCCACCGAAATGGCCGCCGCGATTCCAGACAAAGTCATCGAGAAGCTCAAGCAGCAGATCCCCGTCGGCCGCCTCGGGCAGCCCGAGGAAATCGCCCGCGTGGTGCACTTTCTCGCCGCCGACGCCTCCGCATACATCACCGGCCAGATCTGGGGCGTCAACGGCGGAATGGATATGTGACCCAGAAACCCTGCGAAAAGGAGGACGTCATGAATTTGGCGCTATGGATTGTCGCGATTGTCTTAGCAGCCAGCTTCGCCGGTAGCGGACTGATCAAACTGTCTGTGCCCAAAGATAAACTCGTCAAGTCCGGCCAGGGCTGGGCGCAGGATTTCAGCCCGAACAACATCCGACTGATCGGATTTATCGAGGTACTCGGCGCGGCTGGGCTAATCTTGCCAGCCGTCACACACATCGCACCAATCCTCGTCCCGCTGGCAGCGATTGGCTTGGTTCTCGTAATGGTGGGCGCGGCAGTGGTTCACGCTCGACGGCACGAAGCGATGAATATCGCGGTCAACGTCGTGCTCCTGGCACTGGCCGCATTCGTGGCCTGGGGCAGGTTCGGCCCATACCCGTTCACGGCGTAAACCACGCGCACCTTCACCGCCGTGGTGGTCTCTCCGAGAGCCCGGAGTACGCGATGCGGATCAGCCCATCCAGGGCATGATAGATCTCCACCATGGGCGAACGTGTCACGTTCCGAAGCTCCACGGGCCCGAATCTGGCAGGGATCATCGACGTGCCGGAAAGCGTGGTGCGCGGCTGGGGCGTGTTTTCGCACGGCTTCACGCTCGGCAAGGACTCGCCGGCCGCGGCCCGGATATGCAAGCAGCTGGCCGCGGACGGCATCGGCATGCTGCGCTTCGACGCGCTGGGTCTCGGGAAATCAGAAGGAGACTGGGGTGACGGATCGTTCACCGTCAAGGTCGACGACATCGTCAAGGCATGCGAGTTCATGGCCAACCGCGCGACGCCGGCCGACATCCTGGTCGGGCACTCGTGGGGCGGCGCGGCCGTTCTCGCCGCGGCGCGGCAGTCGCCAGCCGTGCGGTCGGTTGTCACGGTGGCGTCGCCGATTGACCCCAGCCACGTCGAGAAGCATTACGATGCAGTGGTCGACCGCGTGTTGTCCGAGGGCAGTGCCGAGTGGATGGTCGGTGGGCGCACGCTGACTCTGAAGCGGGCATTCGTCGAGGATGTCCGCGCGGCACACTTGCACGCCAAGATCCAAGGCTTGCGCCTGCCACTGCTAATCCTCCACTCGCCCACCGACACCACGGTCGGCATCGAGAACGCGAGCGAGATCTTTCGCTTGGCCCGCCACCCACGCAGCTTCGTCTCGCTCGAGGGCTCCGATCACCTGCTTACCGCCCGCGGCCAAGCTCACCGGGCAGGCCGAATCATCGGTGCCTGGGCCGACGCATACCTCGGCGATCCAAGTTAGGTTAGAGCCCGCACGCGGGAGTGCTCGTCGGCCGATGAACAATTCGCCCGCCCACGACTTGCATACCCTTGACGTCGTCAAGACACGAGAACAAAACCGCAGGTAACGAGCGGGAACGAACCGGAGCGAGATGGCGCGAACCTGCAGGTCAATCGGTATTTCCGCAGGTAGAGGTCGGGGTTCGAATCCCCTTAGCTCCACGACATCTGGCCAGGTCAGTACCCGAACCGGGTCTTCTTCGGTCTGGGTCCCGACCGCAGCAGCGATCGGGTACTGAACTTCAATACGGTCAATGCATTTCCCCGTCACCGTAGAACTGTGGATCGTGGTCGAGTTCATGTTGGCGCCATGTTGGGCGCCAATAAGCGTCAGCCTCGGCGGCGCTTTGACGACGCCGAGCCTCCCATTCATCCGCCTCGCGTTGGCGCTCGAATGCCTTGAATTCGGCCTGGCGGATGGACTCATCGAGACGTAGACGGGCTGCCTCGGGGCTGAGCATGGGGATGCCCAGCGTTCGCGCTGTGTTATGCCGGCTGTCCGTTGCGCCGGGTGTGACTGTGGCAAGCCATTCGACCGTCTTGGTGATGTTCACGGCGATTTTCGCTCCGTAAGCCTCGGCGCGCTCGCGGAGTACGGCCAGCAGCGGATCGTCGCCGGCAATTCCGACGCGGAGTCCCCGAAGGTAGCGAGCCTCGGGCGGCGGTTCGGGCTCAGCAAGCGAACGAATGACAGCACCCATCTTGTCTGCGACCTCAGTCAGACCCAGCGCTTCAGCGAGTAGGAACATTTCGCGTCGTCGTAGCGGCGTCAGTGTGGTCCAGTCGGCCGAAGCTTCCTCGGGAAATGTTGCATTCCAGGCATTTCGATGAAGTTCGCGGAGCTGTGTTCCGGTGATTCGGGTTAGTCGACCTTGCTTGAGCAATGCAGCGGCCTCGTCGAAGGACAATCGTCCGTCCTGCACGCTTCTACCGAGCAGACGGTTATAACTCGCCATGGCGGCGCGATCGCCGCGCCGCGGGATAGGCGATTGTGGAAAAGATGTCAGCAGTTCGGCCACCGACGCTCGCGTCAGCGGCACTGGACGGCAGCTGATCGGGCAGGTATCGACCGCCGTCGGCTTAACGGCATTTGGCGGCGCTTCCGTGAGATACAGAGGGGTGGGGCTGTGATTCAGCAGCCAAAGGAGGACTTCTCGAATACACCGGGCATCGCCCAACGCGGTGTGCTTGTGCTCAGCCCACCCGCCGGTGGCTGTCTTGTACAGGGCGACGAGGCTGAATGCGCGGCCGTCCAGTTGTCGGCGGGATGTCTTTAGCGTGCACAGTCCCACAGTTGCAGGCAATGCGATCCCCGCGCTTCGGGCGCTGGTGACGAGGAACGACTCTTCGAAATCGAGATTGTGGGCCACGAGCACTGTCCCGGCGATGAATGCAAAGACCTCGGGGAGAACTTGGCCGATCATAGGTGCGCCGACGAGGTCGTTGTCCTCGATGTGATGGATCTCCCGGGCCTCGCGGGTGGATCCCGGATTGTTGACGAGCGTAGCGAACTCGTCAAAAACCTCACCGTCTGACGTGAACTTGACGAGACCGATCTCCACGATTCGGTCGGTGTAGGGATCAAGCCCGGTTGTTTCGATATCAATAGCGGTGAACACGAGCCCTTTTGCCGGGTACGGTGTGCGACGTCGGGTCAGCTGCGCACACCTGAATCCTGTCGGGCGGGGTCGCGCAGGTGCCGGCGTGAGTCTGGCTGACGGTCCCTGAATTGTCACCGCGACCCGAGGCAAAGAAGTCTGAGTTCTTGGTGTTTGGGACGTGCGCTGGGCCGCTTGAGGTCTGATCGACTGCGTCGTCGCGCTCGCCGTCGATGACGAGTGTTGCCCCACCAGTCGCCAGATGGCATACACGACGGCAACGACCGCGGCGATGCCGAGAATCCACCAGATGAACTTGACGATGAGTCCGACAACGATAAGGACCGCTACCAGAGGGGCGAGCACCTTCATTCAATCTCCCAAGCGAAGATCGCACCTTCCCCTGGCGCGCAGCGCCCAATACTAGGCCTGAGACGGAGATTGAGGGCATGTTTCCGGAGATCTG
>DASZLQ010000186.1:0-15036 GCA_035552295.1 Mycobacterium sp.
CAGCGACCGCGGCGCTGGAACGCGGAAGTTCCGGGCGCAACATGTCTGCCATTACCGATGCTCAACAGGTAAGCGGCGCATGGAATTCGATCACCGCGCCGATCTATCGGGCCGGCTTGGGACACGACGGGTGCTTGCCGGCGGTGACCAGGTCGGCAACTGCCGCGCGGGGATCCCCACTGGTGACCAGGCCTTCGCCGACCAGCACAGCGTCAGCGCCGGCGCCGGCGTAGGCCAGCAGGTCAGCCCTGCCCCGCACGCCGGATTCGGCGATCCGGATGATGTTCGACGGCAGCCCCGGCGCGATACGCGCGAAGCAATCCCGATCGACGCGAAGTGTGCGCAAGTCACGGGCATTCACGCCGATCACCCGCGCACCGGCCGTCAAGGCACGGTCAGCTTCTTGTTCGGTGTGCACCTCGACGAGGGCTGTCATGCCCAGTGACTCGGTGCGCTCCAGCATCGACTCCAGCGCCGGCTGATCCAGCGCGGCGACGATCAGCAGCAGCATGTCAGCGCCGTGCGCGCGGGCCTCATGAATCTGGTAGGGCCCGACCACAAAGTCTTTGCGCAGCACCGGGATTGACACGGCCGCGCGCACTGAGTCGAGGTCGGCCAGGCTGCCGTGGAAGCGGCGCTCCTCGGTCAGCACACTGATGATCCGGGCGCCGCCTTCTTCGTACGCGCACGCCAGCGCGGCGGGGTCGGCGATCGACGCGAGTTCGCCCGCCGACGGGCTGGCTCGCTTGACCTCGGCGATGACGCCGATACCGGCCTCGCGCAGCGCAGCCAGCACGTCACGTGGGGGCGGAACAGCTTCGGCTGCGGCCTTGACCTCCGCCATGCCCACAACCGCTTCACGAGCGGCAACGTCGGCGCGCACTCCCTGAATAATGGAGTCGAGCACGCTAGCCGAACTCATGCTGTCGGTTCCTCTCCCCGGCCGCCGCCAGAGTATTGACGGCGTCCATCGAAGGGTAGCGAGCGCCGAGGTGGCGTTTGTCACCGACCCTCGGTGTCTGGTTCAGGTGGCGAATCGTGCGTTGGCTCGGTCGGATCACGGCCCTGATCAAGCTCGTCCCACATCGTGCGCTCCGACGCCGTCTCCTGGTCACGCCGTGCTGCAGACCGGCGGGCCGCGGGCGCCAGGTATTTCGTGGCGCTTCGACCGGCAGAGGACGCCGCACGCAACAACAACACTGCCGCGATCAGCGTGCCAACGGCAGCCACCAGGGTGATCACCGGGCCGGGGTAGTGCCGCTTGCTGCCGACCAGTTCCAGCAATGGCACGTGCGCGAGTTCGGCACCCCTGGCGGCGACGTCCCGCACCTCCAGCGTGCTGATCGCCAGGTATCCCGTCGCCAGGCTGGCCAGGGCCAGCAGCACCGCCAGCAACCGCAACGCCCAACTCCGTACCGCCAGGGCAGCCAGCGCGGTCGCCAGCAGCAGCAGCGCCAGCGGGAGCAGCGCCGACGACCATCCCGCACCGGACAGCGTGACCAGCTTCGGCGGGCCCAAACCGTCGAACGTGCGCAGCTCGACCCAGGTCAGCCGCGATGCCGCCCACAATCCGGCGGCGGAGACCACCAGCAGGAGCTGGGCTATCCGGATGGCCAGCCGGCCTCCGGTGGCAGGCCGGGCGTCAGCCATCCCGATCGGTATCCGGGTTACGCAATGTCTCGGCGGCGGCGATCGCGCTGAGCACCGCACGCGCCTTGTTCGTCGCCTCGGTGTACTCGTAGGCCCCATTGGAGTCGGCCACCACCCCGCCGCCCGCCTGCACGTAAGCGGTGCCGTCACGCATCAAAGCCGTCCGGATGGCGATGGCGAAATCCGCGTTTCCAGCGAAGTCGAGGTAGCCGAGCACGCCGCCGTAAAGGCCGCGCCGGGTCTTTTCCACCTCCTCGATCAGTTCCATCGCGCGCACCTTCGGCGCGCCGGAGAGCGTGCCCGCCGGGAAACACGCCGTCACCGCGTCCAGAGCGGTGCGATTCTCGGCAAGCATCCCGGTCACTGTGGACACCAGATGCATGACGTGGCTGTAGCGCTCGATGTGGCTGTAGTCCTCGACATGGACACTGCCGGGCACGCACACCCGACCCAGGTCGTTGCGACCCAGGTCGACCAGCATCAGGTGCTCGGCACGCTCCTTCTCGTCGGCCAGCAACTCCTTGGCCAGCAGCTGGTCCTCGTCTTCGGACTCGCCGCGCCATCTGGTCCCGGCGATCGGGTGCGTCGTCGCGCAGCGGTCCTGCACCGTCACCAACGCTTCAGGGCTGGATCCGGCAATCGAAAATGCCGTTCCGCCTTCGCCATTGGGCACATGGAGCAAATACATGTACGGGCTGGGGTTGGACACCCGCAGCATCCGGTAGACCTCGATCGCTTCGACGTCGGTGTCCATCTCGAAACGCTGCGACGGCACCACCTGGAATGCCTCACCCCGCTCGATCTCGCCGACCAGTCGCTCGACGATCGCGCCGTACTCCTCGACCGTGCGCTGCGAGCGGTGCTGCGGCTCGGGCCTGGTGAAGGTCGCGACGGTCGACGGCAGCGGTTGCTCCAGCGCGGCGGTCATCACGTCCAGCCGCGCGATCGAGTCGTCGTAGGCCTCGTCGACCCGCTCGTCGGTGCCGTTCCAGTTCACCGCGTTGGCGATCAGCGTGATGGTGCCCTCATGGTGGTCAACCGCCGCCAGATCGGTGGCCAGCAGCAGCAGCATGTCCGGCAGTTTGAGGTCATCGGCGGCCAGTTCGGGCAGCCGTTCCAAGCGCCGCACCAGGTCATAGGCGAAAAACCCGACCATGCCGCCCGACAGCGGCGGAAGACCCGGCATTGCCGCCGTGGCCAGCAGCTCAAGGGTGGCCCGCAACGCGTGCAGCGGGTCGCCTCCGGTGGGCGCGTCCTGCGGCACCGCGCCCAGCCACACCGCTTCGCCGTCGCGCAGGGTCAGTGCCGACGGCGCTCCCGCGCCGATGAACGACCACCGCGACCAGGATCGACCGTTCTCAGCAGACTCCAGCAGGAACGTGCCGGGGCGATCGGCGGCGAGCTTGCGGTAGGCCGACAGCGGCGTCTCGGCGTCGGCCAGGACCTTGCGGGTCACTGGAACCACACGGTGCTCGGCCGCGAGCTGGCGGAATTCCTCTCGCGAGGTGGTGGCGGCGAGGTGGGCGTGCACCGAACCATCCTCGCAGATACGGTCCAGGCGACGGACCGAGGCGGACAGCTCGCGAATGTAACGCCACGGCGATTTTCTGCCCGTTTTTTCGCCGTGACGTAACGCCCGGCGAGCGGGGAAGCCGGCGGCGTAGCCTGACGCCATGAAAACTGGTGACACCGTGGCCGACTTCGAACTTCCTGATCAGACGGGAACGCCAAGCAAGCTCAGCGCCCTGCTCTCCGACGGACCGGTGGTCCTGTTCTTTTATCCGGCGGCGATGACGCCCGGTTGCACCAAGGAGGCTTGTCACTTCCGCGACTTGGCCGCGGAATTCGCCGCCGTGGGGGCAAACCGGGTCGGCATCAGCGTGGATCCCGTACAAAAGCAGGCCAAGTTCGCAGACACGCAGAACTTCGACTACCCGCTGCTGTCGGACACCGAGGGCACCGTCGCCGCGCAATTCGGCGTCAAGCGCGGTCTGCTGGGCAAGTTGATTCCGGTCAAACGCACGACCTTTGTCATCGACACCGATCGCACCGTGCTCGACGTGATCTCCAGCGAATTCAGCATGGACACACACGCCGACAAAGCACTGCAGACGCTACGGGCGAGATCGTCGGCATAACTCGGCGAGATTGCCTGTGCTACTTGGCTTCTACGGGATGACCGCCAAAAACACGTAAGCGGCGAGCAGCACCAGGTGCACCTCGCCCTGCAGCCGGGTAGCCCGCCCGGGCACTACGGTCAACATGCTGATCACCACGGTCAGCGCAAGCAGTACCAACTGGGTGGCGCCGAGGCCGAGTACCAACGGTCCTTTGAGCCAGACGGAAGCAAGCGCAATGGCCGGGATGGTGAGTCCGATGCTGGCCATCGCCGAGCCATACGCCAGGTTCAGGCTGATCTGGATACCGCCCCGCCGCGCTGCGCGTACCGCCGCGAGCGTCTCGGGCAGCAGCACCAGCGCGGCGATCACCACGCCGACAAAAGTCTGCGGGAATCCGACCGCCATCACCGCGCGCTCGACAATCGGCGATTCTTGTTCGGCCAGACCCACCACCGCCGCCAGGGCAACAAGCAACAGAGCGAGGCTGGTCAGCGCCTGCCGCCCGCTCGGCGGATCGGCGTGGCTTTCGTCCTCGAACAGGCGTTTTTGGCCCTTCTGCGCGATTGGCAGGAAGAAGTCGCGATGCCGAACGGTCTGGGTGAAGACGAACAGCAGGTACACCAACAGCGAGGCGACCGCGGCGAAGGCGAGCTGGCCGGGCGAGAATTCCTTGCCCTCGTGGCTGGTGGTGAACGCGGGCATTGCCAGGCTCAGCGTCGCCAGGGTCGTCAGCGTGGCCAGCGCGGCTCCACTGCCCTCGGCGTTGAACAGTGTCACGCCGTAGCGCCGGGAGCCCAGCAGCAGTGACAAGCCGGCGATCCCGTTCGTCGTGATCATCAGCGCGGCGAACGCGGTGTCCCTGGCCAGCGTCGCCGCCTCGTTACCGCCGGACGCCATCAGCTCCACGATGAGGGCCACCTCGATGATCGTCACCGCGGCGGCAAGTACCAGCGACCCGAACGGCTCACCGACCCGGTGCGCGACCACCTCCGCGTGATGGACCGCGGACAGCACCGCGCCGGTCAGCAACGCCGCCTCGAGCGCGACCGTTACCGGCCCAAGTTCCCGGCCCCACATCACTACCAGCGTGACGAGGGCAACCAGCGGTACTAGCAGCGTCCAGGGCACGCGTTTCAACATCGCCCGCCATTGTCATCGAAGTCATCCGCCGGCGCCTGACGAGCGAACGCGGAGTCAGGCCTTGGTCGCCACCACAAAGTAGCCGCGCGGCACACCGGGCACGCCCAGCGGGACGACCGGATGCTCCCACCGGTGCCACCGCGCCACGCGGCAACGCTCGGCTGCGGTAGCTGGTCCCACGACTTCGCCAATGTCCGAAGAACTCGACATCGCCGGCCAGGGGTGGCCGCGGTCGATACGGGACGGGCCCGCACTCGCGTCCGTGCGCCAAGTCCGGTCGGGTCGACACCAGAGCATCAAACCACCGGAACCTGTCGTATTCACACGCGCGAAGCGATTACCGGTTTGCGACGGCCGCGCCGTCAGTAGCATGCTCACATGCCGCAAAGCGATGGCTTAGCAGAAGGCGAGGTCTTCGCTGGATACACCGTCGTTCGGCGGCTGGGGACCGGCGGCATGGGCCAGGTGTATCTGGCGCAGCACCCACGACTGCCCCGCCGCGACGCCCTCAAAATCCTGCCCAGCGAACTGACCGCGAACGACGAATTTCGCCAACGCTTCAACCGAGAGGCCGACCTCGCCGCCAACCTGTATCACGAGCACGTCGTCGGCATCCACGACCGCGGTGAATACCAAGGGCAACTGTGGATCTCGATGGACTACGTGGAGGGAACCGACGCCGCGCAACTGCTGCGCACCCAGTACCCGTCCGGAATGCCGAAAACGCAAGTCGTCGAGATCATTTCGGCTGTCGCCGATGCGCTCGACTACGCCCACTCGCGCGGGCTGCTGCATCGCGACGTCAAACCCGCCAACATCCTGCTGACCGATACCAGCCCCCGACGACGGATCCTGCTCGCCGATTTCGGCATCGCCCGCGAACTGGGCGAGATCAGCGGCCTGACCGCGACAAACATGCTGGTGGGTACCACCGCCTACTGCGCGCCCGAGCAACTGCAGGGTGCGAATCTGGACGGACGAGCCGACCAATACGCGCTGGGCTGCACGGCCTTTAACCTGCTGACCGGGTCCGCCCCATTTCACCATTCCAACCCGGCGGTGGTTATCACCCAGCATTTGTCCGCCCCGCCGCCGCACATCGGTGAACGCCGACCTGAATTAGCCGATCTCGACGGCGCTCTTGCCAAAGCGCTCGCCAAACAACCCGACGACCGCTATCCGACGTGCGCGGACTTCGCGGCGGCGCTCGGCTGTCAGCTCAACACCGCCACCGAGGTGACGGGCCCCACCGAAGTCATCGCCGCACCGACGCAAGTGATCGCGACGCCCCAGAGCGCATCACCCCCAGCGGCGAAAGCGCGCCGTCGCCGGCTGGGGCCGGGGGCATGGGTCGCGGCGCTGGTCGCCGTCGCGTTGGTCGGGCTTGGGGCGGTCGTGGGCGCGCACATGCTCCGCGGCAAATCCGCCCAACCGCACAGCGGCGCTGCTTCGCGCTCCGAGGCGCCACCGGCCGGCGGTGCTGCTGCGACCCCGGCAACTTCGGCGATCACGCTAACCAGCCAGCTCACGGATCAACCGGGTGTGCTGGGCCCGCTCGAGTCCGACGCGGTGCACCGAGCGCTCACCAAGTTGTACAACGTTCGCGGCACCCGGCTCTGGGTGGTCTATGTCAAGAATTTCGGCGGTCTCAAGCCGTTCAGGTGGGCCGAGGACACCATGCGCGCCAACGGTTTCACCGACACCGACGCGATTCTCGCCATCGCCACCGACGAACCAGCCTTTTCGTTTCGGGTGCCAGACGCGGTAACCATGGGAAAGGCGATCGATCTTGAGATGATTCGCCGTGACCGGATCTCGCCGGCCGTTTTCCGCCACGAATGGGCCCGCGCGGCGATAGCCGCCGCCAACGGATTGGACGTCGCGCCAAGCTAACTCTCGGGTTCCAGCAGCACGTCGGCGTCAAAGCAGCTGTGGTCGCCGGTGTGGCAGGCGCCGCCGACCTGGTCGACCGTCAGCAGGACGGTGTCGCCGTCGCAGTCCAGGCGTACCGAGTGGACGTGCTGCGTGTGGCCGGACGTCGCGCCCTTGATCCACTGTTCGCCCCGGGATCGCGAATAGTAGGTGGCCTCACGGGTTTCCAGGGTGCGCGCCAGCGCCACGTCGTCCATCCAGGCGACCATCAGCACGTCGCCGCTGCCGCGCTCCTGCACGACGGCGGTGAATAGTCCTTCGGCGTTGCGCTTCAGCCGCGCGGCGATGTTGGGGTCGAGCGTCATCGCACTGTGATCCTCTCTGCGGCCATCGCGGCCTTCACCTGCCCGATGGTCAGCTCGCGGAAGTGAAAGACGCTGGCCGCCAATACCGCATCAGCGCCGGCGGCAACCGCGGGCGCGAAGTGTTCCGCCGCGCCGGCGCCGCCGCTGGCGATCACCGGCACCGTGACCGCCGCACGGACCGCGCGCAGCATGGGCAGGTCGAAGCCGGCTTTGGTGCCATCGGCGTCCATCGAGTTCAGCAGGATCTCCCCCACCCCGAGTTCGGCGCCGCGGGCCGCCCACTCGACGGCGTCGATCCCGGTGCCGCGCCGACCTCCATGGGTGGTGACCTCCCAGCCCGACGGTGTCGGCGCCGACCCGGGGGGCACCGTGCGGGCATCGACCGACAATACGATGCACTGAGAGCCGAACTGCCGCGCCATCTCTGCCAGCAGGTCGGGGCGGGCGATGGCGGCGGTATTGACCGAGACCTTGTCGGCCCCGGCGCGCAGCAATACGTCGACGTCGGTCACCGTGCGCACCCCGCCGCCGACCGTCAGCGGGATGAACACCTGCTCGGCGGTGCGGCGCACCACCTCCAACATCGTCGCCCGGCCCGACGACGACGCGGTCACGTCCAGAAAGGTCAGCTCGTCAGCGCCTTCGGCGTCGTAGGCCGCCGCAAGCTCCACCGGATCACCGGCGTCCCGGAGGTTGGCGAAGTTGACGCCCTTGACCACCCGCCCGTCGTCGACATCCAGACACGGGATCACGCGCACGGCCAGGCCTGTTTCCGAGTACATGTCAGTAGTCCTCCGGTTCGCCTGTGCTGCGCAGGATCTCGAAAATCTCGTCGTGCGCGCCGGGTGCCGCGGCCAGCACCGACCGCGATGCCGGAGTCCACGGTTCGCCAGCCAGGTTGGTGACGATGCCACCCGCGGCCCGCACCTGCGCGACCCCTGCGGCATGATCCCAGACGTGGCCACCGAAAGTTATTGCCCCACCCAGTATTCCGTCGGCGACGTAGACCAGGTCGATGCCGGTCGAGCCGTGCATCCGTAACCGAGACGACACCCGGCTGAGATTCTCCAGCACGGCCAGCCGATAACGTCCCGGGAACCGGCCGCGCGAGTCAGCGCTGAATGTGCCGACCGCAACGAGCGCGTCAGCCAGGTCGGTGTGAGCCAGTGACGGCCGCGGGACACCGCTTTTCATCAGCGGACCACCCGCGACGGCGGTGTAGCGGTCACCGGTGAACGGCAACCAGGTCAGGCCGGCCACCGGGTCGCAGTCGTGCAGCAGGCCCAACAGAATCGCGGCCATCGGCGATCCGGCCGCGTAATTGAACGTGCCGTCCACCGGATCCAATACCCACACCCACGGCGAGTCCACGGCCGGGCCGCCGAACTCCTCGCCGTGGACCCCGATTCCGGTGGCCTGTTCCAAACCGGCAACGACTTGGCGCTCGATGGCAAGGTCGACCTCGGTGGCGAAGTCGTTGCCCTTTTTGGGGACCGTCGAATCGGCGCGGTGGCCGTCCAGGAACCGCGGCACCGCCGCATCCAGGATCGCCGACGCCTTTTCAACCAGGGGGGCCACCAGCGCGTCCAAATTCATTGCGGGGCTACTCCCGTACCGCGGCCAGCGCTTGCGGCAAGGTGAACCGCCCGGCGTAGAGGGCTTTTCCGACGATGGCGCCCTCGACGCCGCGGCCCGTGAGGGTGGCGATGGCGCGCAGGTCCTCCAGGCTGGACACTCCGCCGGAGGCGATCACCGGGGTTTGGGTGCGATCGGCGACCGCGGCCAACAGGTCGATATTGGGGCCGCCCAGCGTGCCGTCCTTGGTGACATCGGTGACGACGAACCGCGAACATCCTTCGCGGTCAAGGCGTTCCAGCACATCCCACAGGTCGCCGCCGTCGGTTTCCCACCCGCGGCCGCGCAACCGGTGCTCGCCGTCGGCGATCTGTACGTCCAACCCGACGGCGACTTTGTCGCCGTGTTCTGTGATCGCCCGCGCGCACCACTGCGGGTTCTCCAGCGCCGCCGTCCCCAGGTTGACCCGAGCGCAGCCGGTGGCCAGCGCCACGGCCAGCGAATCATCGTCGCGGATACCGCCGGACAGCTCCACCTCGACGTCGAGCTTGCCCACCACCTCGGCGAGGAGTTCGCGGTTGGAGCCGCGGCCGAATGCGGCGTCCAGGTCCACCAGATGGATCCAGTCGGCACCATCACGCTGCCAACCCAGCGCGGCGTCCAGCGCGGAGCCGTACTCGGTTTCGCTGCCGGCCTTGCCCTGTACCAGGCGCACGGCGCGACCCTCGACCACGTCGACAGCGGGTAACAAAATCAGCGGCATCTCTACAATCCCTCGACCCAGTTGCTCAGCACGGCCGCACCGGCGTCCCCGCTCTTCTCCGGGTGGAATTGGGTGGCGGCCAGCGGCCCTTGTTCGACCGCGGCCAGAAACGGCACCTGATGGGTGGCCCACGTCAGCACCGCATCCGAGGAGCCGTCCCAGGACTGCGCGGCGTAGGAGTGCACGAAGTAGAAGCGGGCGCCCGCGTCCAGGCCGTTGAACAGCACACTGCCCGGCCCGGACTTCACCACGTTCCAGCCCATGTGCGGGATTACCGGGGCATCCAGCCGGGTGACGGCCCCAGGCCACTGCCCGCAGCCCTTCGTTTCCACTCCGAACTCGACCCCGCGTGCGAACAAGATCTGCATGCCGACACAGACCCCCAGCACCGGGCGTCCGGCGGCGACCCGCTCGGCGATGATCCGCTCCCCCGCGATCTTGCGCAGGCCCGTCATGCAGGCTTCGAAAGCGCCGACACCCGGAACCACCAGGCCATCGGCGGCCGCTGCGGCGCGTGCGTCGGCGGTTACCTCAACCGAGGCGCCGACCCGCTGCAGCGCGCGTTGGGCCGACCGCAGATTACCCGAGCCGTAGTCGAGGACCACGACGGATCGTGTTGTCACAGAACACCTTTGGTGGACGGCACACCCGACACCCGCGGGTCGGGCTCGACCGCCTGACGCAACGCGCGGGCCACGGCCTTGTACTGCGCTTCGGTGATGTGGTGCGGGTCGCGACCGTAGAGAACACGTACGTGCAGCGCGATGCGGGCGTTGGCCGCCAGCGTCTCGAACACATGCCGGTTAACGACTGTGTGGTAGGGCACCGAGCTGCCCGCAATCGTGGTGTGCTGCAGGTGATCCGGCTCCCCGGTCTGCACACAGTAGGGCCGCCCGGACACGTCGACGGCGGCGTGGGCCAGCGTCTCGTCCATCGGAATGAAAGCGTCTCCGAACCGCCGGATGCCCTTCTTGTCGCCGAGGGCCTGCCCGAGCGCCTGACCCAGCGCGATCGCGGTGTCCTCGATGGTGTGATGCGCCTCGATCTCAACGTCGCCCTTGGTGCGTACGGTCAGGTCGAAACTGGCATGAGTGCCCAATGCCGTCAGCATGTGGTCGTAGAACGGCACACCCGTATCGACGTGGACCTGCCCGGTGCCGTCGAGGTCGAGTTCGACGACGATGTCGGATTCCTTGGTGCGGCGTTCGATACGCGCACGACGGCTGGCAATGGTTGTCACGGCGCTCCTACTGGGCTGGGGGTGGCTGGGGCCAGTTCGCTGGTAGCGAGCTGGGCGCTGACTCGCAGGAACGCATCGTTCTCGTCGGCCAGTCCCGTGGTGGCGCGCAGGTACCCGGGAATCCCGACATCGCGGATCAAGATGCCGGCGTCCAGATAGCGCTGCCAGGTAGCCGGTGCGTTGGCGAATTTGCCGAACAGCACGAAGTTTGCGTCGCTCGGGATCACCCGAAACCCCATGCCGGTCAAGGCCGTTGTGACGCGTTCGCGTTCGGCGATCAGGGTGGCCACGCTGCCCAGGGTGTCGTCGGCGTGCCGCAGCGCGGCCCGGGCCGCGGCCTGCGTGACCGACGACAGGTGATAGGGCAGCCGCACCAGTAGCATCGCATCAATCACCGCCGGTGTGGCGATCAAATAGCCGAGCCTGCCGCCGGCGAACGCGAATGCCTTGCTCATGGTGCGGGTGACGACGAGCCGGGTCGGATATTCCTCGACCAGAGGCACCGCGCTGGGCTGGGAGGAGAACTCCCCGTAGGCTTCGTCGACGATCAAGATCCCCGGTACCGCGTCGAGCAGCCGCCGCAGATCCGGCAACGAAACGCTCTGTCCGGACGGGTTGTTGGGGCTGGCGATGAAAACCACATCGGGCCTGCGTTCGGTGATGGCGGCAACAGCGGCATCGGCGTCGAGGCTGAAGTCGTCGGCGCGGACAGCTTCGAGCCATTCGGTGTGAGTGCCGTCGGAGATGATCGGATGCATCGAGTACGACGGCACGAACCCAATCGCGCTGCGCCCGGGCCCGCCGAACGCCTGCAGCAACTGCTGCAGGATCTCGTTGGAACCATTGGCGGTCCAGAGGTTTTCCACACCGAGCGGAGTGCCGGTCTGCGCGGTGAGGTAGCTGGCCAGATCACGGCGCAGCGCCACCGCGTCGCGGTCGGGGTAACGGTGCAGGCCGGGGGCCGCGTCGGCCACCGACCGCACCACGTCGTCGACGAGCGCTTGGGTGGGCGGGTGCGGATTCTCGTTGGTGTTCAACCGCACCGGAACCGCCAATTGCGGTGCGCCATAGGGCGATTTGCCACGCAAGTCGTCGCGCAGCGGCAGGTCGTCCAATGTGGGCTTCGCTTTGCCAGCGTTCATCGCTCGAACCTCCGCCGTACCGCCTCGCCGTGCGCCGGAAGGTCTTCGGCCTTGGACAATGTGACCACGTGTCCGGAGACGTCTTTGAGGGCCGCCTCGGTGTAGTCCACGACGTGGATGCCGCGCAGGAAGGTCTGCACCGACAGGCCGCTGGAATGCCGGGCGCATCCCGCTGTCGGCAGCACGTGGTTGGATCCCGCGCAGTAGTCGCCGAGGCTTACCGGCGAGTACGGGCCGACGAAAATGGCTCCGGCCGACCGTATTCGGCCGGCGACCTGCGGCGCGTCGGCGGTCTGGATCTCCAGGTGCTCGGCGGCGTAAGCGTTGACCACCTTGACTCCGGCGTCCAGATCGTCGACCAAAATGATTCCCGATTGGCGCCCACTCAGCGCCGCCGTCACCCGTTCGCGGTGCACCGTGGTCTGCAGCTGGGCCGCCACTTCGGTTTCGGTGGCCTCGGCAAGGTCCTCACTCGGGGTGACCAGCACGCTGCTCGCCATCTCGTCGTGTTCGGCCTGGCTGATCAAGTCGGCGGCCAGATGCGCCGGATCGGCGGTGTTGTCGGCGAGGATGGCGATCTCGGTCGGCCCGGCTTCAGCATCGATACCCACCCGTGAGCGGCAGAGCCGCTTGGCGGCGGTGACGTAGATATTGCCCGGCCCGGTGATCATGTCGACAGGCGCCAGCTCTGCGCCGTCGGTGTCGGTTCCTCCGTAGGCCAGCAACGCCACCGCCTGCGCACCGCCCACGGCCCAGACCTCGTGGACTCCCAGCAGACGGGCCGCGGCCAGGATCGTCGGATGCGGCAAGCCGTCAAAGCGACTCTGCGGCGGGCTGGCCACTACCAGCGAGTCGACACCGGCGGCCTGCGCGGGCACCACGTTCATCACCACGCTGGACGGGTACACCGCATTGCCGCCGGGCACATACAGGCCCACCCGCTCGACGGGGACCCACCGCTCGGTGACCGTCGCGCCCGGGCCGAGCGTGGTGGTGACGTCGGTGCGAAGCTGGTCCGCGTGCACGGCGCGGGTCCGCTGGATCATCACCTGCAGCGCGTCCCGCACGCTCGCGTCCAGTTCGGCCAGCGCGGCCTGCAGCGCGGCGTCGGGCACCCGTACTGCCGCGGGTCGCACGCCGTCGAACTTCGCCCCGAATTCCAAAGCCGCCTCGGCACCGCGCTCCGCGACGGCCTGCACGATCGGGCGCACCTGAGGCAGCACCGTCTCCACGTCGGCGCCACCGCGCGGCAGCGTGGCCCGCAAGCGGGCAGCCGTCAACTCTCCGCCCCGCAGGTCAATGCGGGCCATCACGGGTTGCGGCGTGGTAGTCACAGGGTCCATTGTCCCCGATGAGAGCAACAGCTTTAGCTTTCGGGGGTTCAGGACTGGTGATCAACGTGGGGTGGCGAGTTTTGTCGGTGGCATTTCGTAGGTTTGTGGCATGTTCGAGCGCCCTGTTTCGTCGGGTACGTGTTGGGTTGTCGCTGCACCGTGAGGCGAGCGTACAAGTTCCGGATGCGCCCGACCGCGCGCCAGCACGTCGCGTTGGCGGCGTGCGTTGACTCGCATCGGGAGTTATATAACGCAGCGTTGCAGGAACGCCGAGACGCCTGGGCGCACGCTAAGACCCGCATTTGCTACACCGATCAGGCCGCCCAGCTCAGCGAGATCCGCGGCGAACGCACAGATGTGGCTGTGTGGTCGTACTCCAGCCAACAGGCTACGTTGCGCAGGCTCAACAAGGCGTTCGACGCATTCTTCCGCCGCGTCAAGGCCGGCAAGACGCCCGGATACCCGCGGTTTAAAGGTCGGACCCGCTTTGACAGTGTGGAGTGGCCTAGACAAGGTGACGGCTGCCGCTGGCATCCCGACACGTCACGGGTCTATCTGCAAGGCATCGGGCAGGTCAAGGTCAGCGCCCACCGCACAGTGGCGGGGCGAGTGAAGACGCTTCAGATTAGCCGGGAGGGACGCCACTGGATGCTGGTCCTGTCCTGTGATGACGTGTCGCCCCGTCCGCTTCCGGGTACAGGTCGGCCCGTCGGCATCGATGTCGGTATTGCTAGTTTCGCCACCACGAGTGATGGGCAACACGTGGAGAATCCCCGCTGGGCGCGCACCGCAGGCCAACAAGTTGGCGGCCGCGCAGCGGCGGCTGCAGCGCGCCCGTCGTGGTTCAAAGAATCGGGAGCGTCGCCGCGAGACGGTGGCGGCGCGGCATCGCAAGGTGGCCAATCAGCGCCGCAATTTCCATCACAAGATCGCCCGCCAATTCATCGAGTGCTACGAGCTAATCGTGGTGGAGGATCTGGCGATCGCGAACATGTTGCGGCAGGCCAAACCGGTGCCCGATCTGGACAATCCCGGCGCGTTCCTAGCCAATGGGGCGAGGGCGAAGTCGGGTCTTAGTAGGAGTATCAGTGACGCTGGCTGGAGTCAGTTCGTCTCGGTTCTGCGCGCCAAAGCGGAAGATGCTGGGCGCACCTGGATTGAGGTCGACCCCCGGCACACCTCTGACGGCTGCGAACGTTGTGGACACGCAGTGGCCGAAAACAGAGTCACGCAAGCGGAATTCGTTTGCCGCGCCTGCGGGCATAGTGCGCAGGCCGACGAACATGCCGCACGAAACATCCTCCGGGCCGGACTGGCCCTTCACGCGGAACCCGCATGAAAAGAAGCTGACGGCCCACAGCCGCCAGCGAAGTCACTGTCCCAGAGCAGCTCGAGAGATCGAGAGCTCGAGAGTGCTCGAGTGGTTATCCGACCGGTACAGTGCGGGTGAAAGGCCCGCAGAGATTCCTCAAGGAGCCGTTATGTCCGCAAAGGATCACCCCAATAACGCCCCAGGTGTCCCGATGGTGTTCCCGCCCTGGTTTGAGCGCATCCAGATCAAGTACTTCAACCCGGCGGTCAAGCCGATCGCCCGCTTTCTGCCCGGGACCGCGACCATCAAGCATCGTGGACGCACGTCCGGCAAGCCGTACGAGACCGTCATCACCCCCTACCGCAAAGGGAACGTGCTGGCGATCGCGCTGGGCCACGGCAAAACGAACTGGGTAAAGAACGTGCTGGCCGCCGGCGAAGCGGATGTGCAGTTCAGGCGCAACCGCGTAGTGCACATCACCAACCCACGGATCTTGCCGGCCGGCTCCGACGGCCCCGACGTT
>DASZLQ010000187.1:0-11445 GCA_035552295.1 Mycobacterium sp.
GCTGGCCGACGTCGGCAATGCCATCAGGCTGGTGGAGGGCGACATCAGCGACGCCGCGCTGGTTTCCACACTGGTCGCCGAGTCCGACGCGGTCGTGCATTTTGCAGCTGAAAGCCACGTGGACAACGCGCTGGACGACCCCGCAAGGTTCACCGAATCCAGTCCGTACAACCCGTCGTCGCCGTACTCGTCGACCAAGGCGGGCTCCGACCTGCTGGTCCGCGCGTGGGTGCGGTCGTTCGGGGTGCGGGCGACCATCTCGAACAGCTCGAACAACTACGGCCCGTACCAGCACGTCGAGAAGTTCATCCCGCGCCAGATCACCAACGTGCTCACCGGCCGGCGGCCCAAGCTGTACGGCAGCGGTGCCAACGTCCGCGACTGGATCCACGTCGATGACCACAACAGCGCCGTCTGGCGGATCCTCGAAAAGGGCGAGATCGGCCGAACGTATCTGATCAGCGCCGAGGGCGAGCGCGACAACCTAACGGTGCTGCGCACGCTGCTACAGATGATGGGTCGCGAGCCCGACGACTTCGACCAGGTCGCCGACCGCGTCGGTCACGACCTGCGGTACGCCATCGACCCGTCGGCGTTGTGCGACGAATTATATTGGGCGCCAAAGCACACCGACTTCGACGAGGGTTTACGCGCCACCATTGACTGGTACCGGGCCAACGAATCCTGGTGGCGTCCGCTCAAGGATGCCGCCGAGGCCCGCTACGAGGAACGTGGTCAGTGAGATGAAAGTTCGCGAGCTCGACATCCCCGGCACCTGGGAAATCACCCCTGGGATCCACGGCGACTCCCGCGGACTGTTCTTCGAATGGCTCACCGATCGCGGGTTCACGGGCTTTGCCGGTCACTCGTTCGACGTCCGGCAAGCCAACTGCTCGGTCTCTGCGGCCGGTGTGCTGCGCGGCCTGCACTTCGCCCAGCTGCCACCCAGCCAGGCCAAGTATGTCACCTGCGTGTCCGGCTCGGTGTTCGATGTCGTCGTCGATATCCGTTTGGGCTCACCGACATTCGGCCGCTGGGATTCGGTCGTGCTCGACGACTCCGACCGCAGGACGATCTACATCTCCGAAGGTCTCGCACATGGGTTCCTTGCGCTGCAAGACAATTCGACAGTGATGTACTTGTGCTCGGCGGAATACAACCCGCAGCGCGAGCACACCATCTGTGCCACAGATCCGGTGCTGGCAATCGACTGGCCTTTGGTCGACGGCGCCGCCCCTACCTTGTCGGACCGCGACGCCGGGGCCCCCAGCTTCGATGAAGTGCGCAAATCCGGTCTCCTACCCGACTGGGAGGAGACGCAGAAGTTCATTGCCAGTTTGCCCAGCAAATAATCGCCCGACCATAGATACTGCTTGACAAGGTCACCCCCATCCAAGGAGAACTTTGTGAAGCGTGAGTTGTTGATCGCCATTGCCGCCGTGACGATCGTTGCGGGCGCGGCCGGTTGTTCCAGCGGAAACAAGGCGTCCGGCCCGTCGTCCAGCTCGACGACGCCCTCCACCTCGGCGATGCCCTCCAGCACAAGCACTCCCGCCGCGGCGGCCGGGGAAACCAAGGTCTTCGTCGACGGCCAGGCCCAAAATGTCAGCGGCCCCGTGGTGTGCGCGACGAACAACGGCAAGTTCTCCATCGCCATCGGCGAGGCGATCACCGGCGTCATCGTGGGGTTGGAGCCCGACGCATCGGTGGTCCATGAAGTCGGGCTCGGCTCGATCGATGGTGTGGTACTGAGCTTCACCGAGGGCGCACCCGGTAACAGCGCCGGTGCCACCAAGAACGGCAACAGCTACCACATCACCGGCACTGCCACCGGTGTGAACAACGTGGGCCTGCAGGTCAGCAAGCCCTACACGATCGACGCCACCTGCCCCTAAAAGGGCGGCTCATCGTCGCTCTCGTCCGGTGGTGCGGGGCCGAAGTGGACCGGCAGGCGTTGTCGGGGTTCGGCTCGTCGAGCCTGCCGGTTGTGTCTGCGTTCGGCGGCGATGCGGTTCACCCGGTCTTGGGTGCGAGTGCGGGCGCGCGTGGGCATCATCGCCGCACGGTTGCCGCACCGGTCGGCGATCGTGGGTTCGGGTACGGGTAGCTCGCCGGTGGGCGCGCACAAGCTCGGGAATAGCAGTGCGCTGCCCGGGGTGGTCCCGTAGGTGTGCCCGTCGGGGAGCTTCCAGATCACCGTGCCGTCAGGCAGCTGTTTGTCGCGCCAGCCCCAGAACGTTTTGAGCAAGTGGTGTTTTCTGCATAGACATTTCAGGTTCGACGGGTGCGTGGCACCGCCGTCGGCGTAAGCGACGGTATGGTCCAGATCGCACACAACCGCCGGTTGGTCACAGCCCGGCGCGCGACAGGTCAGATCGCGCGCTCGCACGAAGGCCGCCAGCTTGGCTGATGGGGTGTAGTGAGGCTCGGACCCGCCCGGGGTGGGCAGCGGTTGCAGTCGGGCGGTCTTGGCCAGCTCGGCTATTGCTGGCGCCGAGATCAGCCCGTCGGCTCCGAGCACCGATCCCGGTGTGGCACTACGACCCTCGACGGTGCGTTGTTCGGCCACCACATGAATCACCACCGGTCCCTTCGCGGGCCCTCCAGCACAGTCGCCGGCCCCACACCCACAGCCCAGCCGATCGGCGCCCACCGCCAGCGCGCCCAACGCATCAGCGCGCCGCTGATCGCGGGTGCGCGGATCGGCCGCACAGACCGTGGCGGCCAGCGCATCCAGCCGCTTATCCAGCGCTTGCGCGTCGGTGGCGAAAAGCTTGCCGTAGACCTCGGCCATCCCCGCCTCGGATTCCCAGATCGACACCTCGCGATCGTTGATCTGCTGACGGTGACGGCGCACCGCATCGGCATCGGCGCGCGCCACGACCCGGTCCACCTCACCGGCCAGGCGCCCGCGGGTCATCGATGGCCACCGCGGCGCGCGAACCGCCAATTCGGCATCGACCCGGGCAAGCACCTTGGGATCGGTGATCAGATCGGTGCGGTACACCATCGTCTGAAACAGCCCGTAATCGATGTCACCGCAACGAAACACCTCGGCCACCTGCGGTAGCCGTTCGCGCATTGCCAGCGCGTAGCGCAGGTAGCTGCCCGCCATCGCCAGACTGATCCGAAACGCCGCCGCCACTTCGGCGCCCACGGCAGCCCAGGTGTCGACGGCCCAGTCTGCGCACTCCCCCCGTTCGACACGGCGCAGCTCGAACAACTCCCCGATCGCATCCAACCGCTCGGCGACCGCCCGCGACTCCGTCCGCCGGGTCGCGCACATCCGATCGATCAACGCCCGCGACCGGTCGGTATCAGAAGGCTCCCAGTACTCATGGAGCCGTGTATCGAACATGTGTTCGAGAGTAGCAGACGCCCCCGACACCACCGTGACCACGCTAAACCGGCTTGAGCCGACGCCACCTCACCAACGTCGCCGCCCACAGCAGCACCGTCAACACTTCAGCAGCCACGCTGATCACGGCGTGGGGTGATGGGTCCCAGCCGCGCTCAGAAAAGCCGAAAAGCCCAATGGTCCTCGACAGGGCGAAGGCCACCAGGGAGCCGCCGGCCACCGCGGCGGCGACCCACTGGAGCCACCTCGGACCGCCGATGATGATCAGCAGAGCCAAGGCGAACGAGACGCTGGCTTGGATCAGGAAGGCGGTGCCGATCGTCGGAATGTAATGGTAGCCATGGACATACAGGTAGGCATGGCTGGTGGCGCTGGCGGCCAGGGACAAGGCCAGACCGATCCGAAGCAGGAATGTCATTGCAGCGTAGTCTCTTTCAGTGCCAGGGCCGTCTGACCCTTGGTGTAGCTGACCTCGCGAATGCCCAGGGCGTCGCGCAACTTACCGGCCGGCAGTGTGACCGGCTTGGGCGCCGGCCCGTCGCCGGGATGTGGCAACGGGTATGCGGTCGTTGTCCCGCTGTAGAAGTTCACATTGCCTTCGGTTTTCGAAAACAGTTGGTGGACATGCCCGTTGATGCAGGTAACCGACGAGAACCGGCGCAGGTAGCTGAGCGCCTGGGTGGCATCATCGGTGCCCCAACCCCAGTCCGGGTACATCGCGAACAACGGGATGTGGCTGAACACGACGATGGGGGTATCACTCGACAGACCCGCGACATCTTTCTGGACAAACTCCAACTGCTCCGTGCCCAAATGCCCAAGCTTGCGCAGGTTCAACGTGTTCACCAATGCGATCACATGCACGCCGGCGGTGTCGAAGCTGTACCAGCCGTCCCCGCGACTACCCGCCCCGAAGGCGCTTCGGTACTTCTGCCCCGCATCGTCGACCGAGTCGTGCTCACCGGGCACGGTGAACACATGCGGCGTCTTCAGGCCACTCATCATCTGCTTCGCCTGGTCGAACTGGTCGGGGGTGGCCAGGTGGGTGAGGTCACCGGTGTGAATGACGAAATCCGGTGTGTAGCCGAGGTTGTTGATCTGGTCGATCGCATGGCCGAACGTGCCAGTGACGTTCGGGTTGGGCGCACCGGTGAAACCGAGGTGGCTGTCGCTGACTTGGGCGAACCGCAGGGTCGGCCGGCCCACAGCGCGCTGGGTTGCAGAAGCACCGGTGGCATGCGAGATGACCTCGCCGCCAACCACGGCGAACCCGACGGCCGCTCCGAACCATGCCGTGTGCCGGATGAGCTGGCGGCGAGTCATCGCCTTCGGGTCGGTGGTCATCCCGTCACCACCACGGAGCCGTGCATCATCGGGTGGATGGAGCAGACGTAGTCGAAAGTTCCAGCGGTCCCAAAGGTGTGGGTAAAGGTGGCTCCCGTTCCCATTCCGGGCGAGTGAAACGAGCCGTCGCTTGCTGCCACCGTGTGGGGTTCTTCGTCGCGGTTGGTCCAGGTGACGGTGGTGCCGGCGCTTACGGTCAACGTGGCCGGCACGAACGCGAAGCCGTCGATGTTGACCTGGTTGCCGCTCACCGGGGCCGCCGGAGCGGTTCCCGACGCCGACGCCGTCGGCATGCTGGTGCTGGTGCCGGCCGTGGGCCGCGAAGCCGAGCAACCGGCCGATAACAGCACACCCACAGCCAAGGCCGCGACCAAATGTTTTCGAAGCATGGGGATATCCATGCCAAGAGATAGGGCGGTGGGTTACACCGCCTCACACCGCCTAGGCCGGCTGCTCGGGGCGCGCCGGGGCGAATACCTCGATGACGCCGTTAACTTCGCGAACCTTCAATGTGGGCAACGGCTTTGGTGCGATCGGCAGTTGATGGGTGAGCACCTGTCCGGTGGGTGAGAACGATGTCGAGTGGCAGGGGCAGCGCAACCGGTCATCGGGTGCGTCGAACCACAGCCGGCACCCTTGATGCGTGCACACCCCGGATATGGCCTCCGGTTTGCCGTCGACGCGCCGGACGAATCCACTGATCGAGCCGAGATCGAACGGGTGCATGACCCCGTCCGGCACATCCGAGCTGGCGGCAACTCGCTGCCAGCTTCCGTCGTTGGGCGTGAGCTGCCCGGCGACCGCGGGGCCCTCGGCGGGGACGCCCATCACCGCTCGATCGATGGAGACCGCGGCGACGGCAGCCGCGGCGGCCGCCGAGGTGCCGACAAGGACCTGGCGCCGCGTGGTGTTCGGCGTCCGCGCGGCTTCCGACGGCATGCCGGACATCTGTTCGGCGAGACGACCGTGTAGGTCGGACAGGAATTCCTGGCGCGGGGCGTCGACCACATCAGAGCCCTGCCGAGCCGCCCGCAACTCGATCGCCGTACGGATCTGCGCTGCCTCAAAGTCGTCGGGCGCAAACGGCTTCGGCCGGCGGCCCCGCAGCAGATCGTCGACGTAACGGCGTAGTCCTCGCGCGTTCATGGCTGGCCCCCATCGTTGACTTGCGCTGCCAGTCGCAGAGCGCGGTGTTGGAGAACTTTGGCGTTGGCAACGCTGATCCCAAGTTCGGATGCGGACTCCTTGATCGAATTACCCTGCAAGAACCGCAATTCCAGGATTCTGCGATAGTTGTCCGGCAGACTGTCGAGAACCTTGGCGACACGCTGGGGCGCGGTGCTGATCGCTTCCTCGGTGTCGGGTGGTTGTTCGATGTCCTCGATCGAGGTTATCTCGCGACCCATGGTCTCGCGCCAGTGCGCGGCCAGCACCGTGCGGGCCGTTGCCCGCAGGTATGCGCGCACCTCGCCTACGCTCGCACTCAGGCGCAGCGGCCGCAGCGCGGCGAGGAAGACCTCGGCGGTGAGGTCCTCGGCGTCGGCCCGGTTGCCGACCCGAGCGAACAGCGTGCGGTACACCCAGGCCGCGTTGTCCTGGTATACCGCTTCCCAGTCGGTGTAGCCGTCGTCGGGCACCGCGCGCAATGGTCGCGGGCCGACGGGTTCGTTGTGCGCCGCCACGTCCCTCCTTCACCGACCAATATCAGCTCGGGTTACACCGAAGGCGCGGTAAGTGCGGCTTCCTCGACCATCAACTGGTCGAGCTTGGTGGCGGTGGCCGATAGCGCTGACTTGGCCATGCTCAGTATCCGGTCGCGCACTCGGGGCTTCGCCGACGCCGGTGCAAGCAGATGGCCCATCAGATGGCCGAAAAGGTCCAGGCGCGCCGCGGCGAGCCACCCGGTCAAGTCCGGGTCGTCGAGCCAGCGCAGCTGATTTCCGTAGTCGGCCAGCGCGACGCGCAACCAGTCGAGGTCGGTGTCCGGATGCGGCAACGGCACGCACAGCTGGTTTTTCACGGTGTCATCCGGGTAAGCCGTTTCGACGTGGGCGACCAGCGCGGCGCTGAATATTTGTTGGCACCCGCGCACGCTTTGTAATGTGATGCGGCCGGTATCGAAAATGGGTGTAGCGGGCCGCTTTTCGGCACCATCAGCGCTGCAGTCGATGTACAGCGCGCGTCCGTCCATCGCAAGGGAGCCATCGTCGAGGACCATTTTGTCGGCGTCGATACGCAATAGGTGGCCCATGCGCACGATGTCGGTGATGCGCCGCAGCTGCTCGAGTTCGAGCCGGGTGACGGTCGCGCAGCGGTACATGGTGGGCCGGATCGCCGGATCGATCCGCAGCAGGGCGCCGGCATCGTCGAGACGCGAAAACAGATCCTCGACGGATTCCGCGTCCATCACGGCCCGCAGTTGCGCGGTGAAGCCGGCCTTGGTGCGGTCGGCGAACAACGATCCGGGCTGGATCGTCGCGCGATCCAGTAGCCAGGAATCGCGGGGCATGATCCAGGTCAGGCGGTCAGGCGCGATGCCATGGCCCAGCAGCCACAGGCACGTGTCGATGCCGGTCTTGCCGGCCCCGACGATGACGTAGCGCCCGCGGCCGGCATGCCTTGGCAGGTGGTTCGGCGGGACGCATTCGATGCCGGGCGCGACCTGATACGGGGGCGGGCGCATCGAGGGAACCATGACGCGCATGTAGGTGGCGTCGACGACGCGGCGCGCCACGTTGACGGTGTAATCGGTCCCGGCCATCGTCGCAAAGCGGCCCTCGCCGAGGTATTCGCTCATCGGGAAGTAGCTGACCCGCCCGGTCGGCAAGAACCGTTGACGCATCACGTGGTCGTAGTAGGCGCAGACTTCCCCGGCGGTCGCCAGTTCGTAGAGCCCTTCGTTCCAGCCCACTTGGTCGATGGTGTCGCTGCCGAGGCGCAGCGAGTTCACGCCGTAGAACGCCGAAGGCTGATGCAGCCGCACGAACGGGTAGGCGGTCGTCCAATGCCCACCCGGCTGGTGGTAGCGATCGACCAGCACCACGCCTGCCTCTGTCTCAGAGACCAGCGTGTCGATGAACGCCATTCCCATGGCGCCAGCCCCGACGACGAGGTAGTCAGCCTCGATGGTGTGCATACCGGGTAAGGCTAACCCGACTTGCCAGCCGCACGGATGGTTATGGATGCGCCGCCCGGGCCTCGACCACGCTGAGGGGTGAAGCTGTTTGCACCACCCGTGTCATCTGGAATCCAGCTTGGCTGAGCAGGTATCGGTACTCGGCGGCAGTGCGTTCACGGGCCCCCAAATTCAGCAGCATCTCCAAATCCACCCATTTTCCAGGGAAGTCACGGTCGTGCTTGGGGATGACCAACTCGACCAGCAGAACCCTGGCCCGGGGGCCGGCTGCCTTGCGAACGTTACGCAGGATCTGCACGGCCTTCTCGTCGGGCCAGTCGTGGACGATGTTCTTGAGGATGTAGGCGTCCCCACCGGTTGGAACGCTGTCGAAAAACGACCCCTCCGCTATACGTACCCGGTCAGCGACTTTGCGCTCGCGCAACAGGCTTGAGGCGCTCGCAACAACCGACGACAGGTCGTACAGGACGCCCCGAGAAGCCGGCGCCCCCGCCAGGATGGCGGCCAACAGTGGGCCGTGCCCACCGCCCACGTCAACGATCGTGGGATAGGCGCTGAAATCGTAACCGGCTACCACGGGCCCGTCCGTCAGCTCGGAAACACTCGTCATCGTCTGGTTGAAAAGTTCGGCAAGCTCGGGCTGCCCGCCGAAGTAGTCGAAGCTCTCCTTGCCGCGCAATGCGGGGACGACCGAACTCCCGGTCCGGATCGAATCCACCATCAGAGTCCAGCGTTCGCGCTGCTCCCCCGACCCGTAGAACTGCGCCGCCCAAGTCATCGAGATCGGTGCGTCCGAACGCAGCGTGCCGGCAAGGGAATTCAGCTCATAGCGTCCGTCGCGGCGACGACGGAAGATGCCCTTGCTGATCAAGGCCCGCAGCAGCCGGCGTAGCGCGTCCGCGTCCGCGCCCACCCGGGCTGCCAGCTCCTCGATCGGCAGCGGCCCGTTGCTGAGGGCATCGGCGACACCGAGTTGGGCCGCCACCGTGATCGCCTGCGACATCCAGGTGGCAATGATCATCTCCATCATTGCTGCCGGCGCTGGCGTCAGCCGTTGATGGAGCCGATACAGGTAATGGCGAATCCACTCGACAACGCGGGCCAGCTGCGCGGGTGGCACCTTGGCCGTCGCCGACATCGATTTATTCATTCGCACCGACGAGATGCGTGGTTGCCGCGGCCGCGAGATCTCGGCTGATTTTCGCGGACATCCGGCGGTGACTTACCGCGCACAGAAACGTTGTCAGTACCCAGGTCATAAACCGGTCCGAGATCATCGCCGCCGGCCTCAGCGCGGACTCGCTGCGGGACACTTGCTGCGTTGTCACCCAAGACACCGCCTCGACCTTGCGGCGCCTGGTGTTCTCATACCAGCGCAGCGCGCTCGAGAGATCACGGATATTGCTATGCACCCCTCTCCAGCCCTTTCGGAAATCCGAAAGCGCCTTGCACAACACCATCGTGTCGAGCAGCGCCTGATTGGTTCCCTGCGCAAGGGTCGGCGGCATCGTGTGTGCGGCATCGCCGAGCAACGTAACCGCGCCTTGGCCCGAGCGGGGTATCGGATGCCGAAAATGCGGGAACGGCGAAGGGGCCAGATCCTCGTCGGTCAATCTCGCCAGTACTCGGTCAGCCGAGTCGGACCATCCTTCGAAATGGGACCGGATCATCTCGATCGGGCGTTCCGGTCTTACGAAGTCGCGCGACCACGGCAAGTCGAACCACCACTGCAGATCCGAACCCCCGGCCGGCCATAGTCCAAGGTTTCCGTGCTCGCCGATAATCATCTGCGCGACGTGCTTATCGCCGATTTCGGGCAGGGTGACCAGCCCCTGCCAGCTGCACCAGCCGGTCGGCTCTGCGGGTTGCGCGCCGACGATGTTTCGAACCATCGAGTGCAGGCCATCCGCGCCGATCAACAGATCTCCTTCGGCCGAGCTGCCGTCTTCCAACTCGAGCCGAACTCCGGTGTGCGTAATGACGACCCCGACCGCACGGGTGTTACACCGGATGCGATCGGTCGGAAAGCCTTCCAGCAGCCGTTCGAGCAGGACTCGACGTGGAACCATCCGAACTGGTGCTCCCAGCCGGTCGACGATGGCGGTCAGGTCCATAGTGGCGACCGAGCGACCAATGGGTGTCGTGACCCGCACGGTGGACAGTGGCTGACCGGCCCCATCCATATCGACCCCCAGCTGCCCCAGAACCGTCGCGCCATTGGACCAGATAGTCACGGCGCCACCACCTGCCTTCACATCCGGCCGCCGTTCAAAGACCGTGACGTCATGTCCGTCACGCAATAATCCCCGAGCAATGGAAATGCCGCCCACACCGGCGCCGACAACGAGGATCCGAAGGGACCGCAGCGACGGCACGTCGGGCACTGGCATCAGCTTTGCGGAACGGTCCATTTCAGTCCTCTGCGTGCCGTTCGTAATCCCATCGCTCAAGTCGCGCCTGCAGCTTCGCCAGGCCAAGTCCAGCGAGCGACATGCCGGCTGAGAAGTAAAGCGTCAGCACCGGATTCATCTTAAAAACCTCCTACTGCTAACACGCAGGACGTCTACGAGAAGTTCACCGTGGCGCCAGACAATATGTCGCCGGGCTGAAACGGCGCGGCACGTCCCAGTCGAAGTCATTGCTGCGTCCGCTCTTTCAACTCCCAGGGGGAAGCGATTTGGATCAGCCCGGCGACTTGGCCACTGCGGCCAGCACCGCTTGAGTGGACGCGCGGCTTCCGACGGTGATCCGAGCAGCGCCATCGGGATAGTAGCGGGCCTTTAGCCCGGTGTCGCCGAATACCTCTCGCCAGGGTCGCCTGACGGCAGGCAGGTAAACGAAATTGGCATGCCCGTCCGTGGTGTACACGCCCATTGCCCGAAGGCGCCGCGACAGGTAATCCCGCTCACCGGTGATTCGCAGAATGCGTTGCCGCAACTGGTCTTCGGCGTCGTAGGACGCCGCCACCGCGGCCAAGCTGGTAATGCCCACGCCGAACGGCAATTGCATCCCCCACAGTATCGCGGCCAGTTCTGGTGACGCGAAGCCGTACCCGATACGAAGTCCGGCCAACCCATAGGCCTTCGAGAACGTCCGCACCATAACGACATTCGGAAACCGCCGGATCAGGTCCGGTCCGTCGATGCGGTGCTGGGGGGCGACAAACTCAATGTAGGCCTCGTCGAGCAGCACGACCGTGTCGTCCGGCACCCGCCGCAGGAATCGCTGCACATCCGCGACAGGTTCGACGGTGCCGGTCGGATTGTGGGGCCGACACAAGACAACGACACTGGCGTCCGCCGCCGCTTCGGCCATTGCCTCCAGGTCGTGGTGGCCGCGCTTGTCGAGCGGAACAGTGACCGATGTCAGGCGGGCCATCTGAGCGAAGATCGGATACCCGTCGAAAGTCGGCTCGCTCAGCACAATCCGATCACCGGGCCGCGTCACCGCATGCAGGACCTGCATTACCACCCCGCTCGCACCCGCTCCCAGCACGACCTGCTCGTCGCAGACCCCGATGTGACCGGCGATCAAGCGGCGCAGCCGTTCGGGCAGGAACTCCGGATACCGGTTGGCGACATCGATCGAGCGGATCAATGCCGAGCGC
>DASZLQ010000188.1:0-31675 GCA_035552295.1 Mycobacterium sp.
GTGATCTCGACCAGGTTGGCCTGACCCCTGCGGAACTCCATCAGCCGCACCAGATCGCCGACGGCGACGGCCTCCTCGATCAACGACGCCAGCATGCGCGGAGTGGAGACCGCCACATCCACACCCCAGGCATCGGTGAAAAGCCATTCATTGCGGGGATCATTGACCCGGGCCACCACCCGGGGCACCGCGAACTCGGTCTTGGCCAGCAAGCTGAGCACCACGTTGACCTTGTCATCGCCGGTCGCGGCGACCACCACGTCGAAATCCTCCAGGTGCGCCGACTCGAGCAGGCTCAGCTCGCAGGCGTCGCCCAGCCGCCAGTGCGCGGCCGGGATGGCGTCGACGTCGACGTGTTCGGGGTTGCGCTCGATCAGCGTCACGTCGTGCCCGTTGCCGATGAGCTCGCGCGTGACCGAGCGGCCTACGGCGCCGGCCCCGGCGACAACTACCTTCATTTCCGCCGCTCCTTAATCGGACGCCTGCGCGTCAACGGCCTGCTCCCGACTCGAGGTCCTCACTGGGCGGCAGCGCGGCGATGGCTACCGCCTCCGCGGCGCGGCCGGATATCGCGGCGATGTAGACCTGATCGCCGGCTTGGATGATGGTCTTGGGCTCGGGCAACACACCGGTTCCGAACCGGATCAAGAACGCCACTCGGGCGCCGGTGGCCTGCTCCAGATTGGTGGCCCGGTGTCCCACCCAGTCCTCGTGCAAGACCACCTCGGCGACGACGACGGTGCCGGTCGGATCACGCCACTTGGCGGTCTCGCTCTCCCGGGTCAGCGCGTTGAGCAGCCGATCGGTGGTCCAGGGCACGGTGGCGATCGTGGGGATGCCGAGGCGTTCATAGACCTCGGCGCGCTTGGCGTCGTAAATCCGGGCGACCACGCGGTTGACACCGAAGGTCTCTCGGGCCAGCCGGGCCGAGATGATGTTGGAGTTGTCTCCGGATGACACCGCGGCGAATGCGTCGGCTTCCTCGATGCCGGCCCTCAGCAGGACATCCCGGTCGAATCCCTGGCCCAGCACCCGCTCACCGGCGAACTCCGGGCTCAGCCTGTTGAAGGCGGCGCTGTCGCGGTCGATAACCGCGACATCGTGCCCGATTCGGGACAGCCCGTCGGCCAGCGAAGAGCCCACCCGGCCGCACCCCATCACAACCACCCGCACTTGAGGTCCTCCCGGCTGGGTCCTGCATCTGTTACTCAATCGGCAACCCCGGTTGGCCAGCCGATTTCGCTGCCGAACATTCTCGCCTAGGGAACGCTACCGGCAAACCGGGGTGGGCTTACCCTTGGCTCTCGTGTCCAAACTTTCAACGGCCGCGCGCCGGTTGCTGATCGGTCGGCCGTTTCGCAGCGACCTACTGAGTCACACGCTACTGCCCAAGCGGATCGCCTTGCCGGTGTTCGCCTCCGATGCCCTGTCCTCGGTGGCGTATGCACCCGAGGAGATCTTCCTGATGCTCTCGGTGGCGGGTCTGACCGCGTACGCGTTGACGCCGTGGATCGGTCTTGCGGTGGCCGCGGTCATGTTGGTCGTGGTGGCCAGCTACCGGCAGAACGTGCACGCCTACCCGTCCGGTGGCGGCGACTTCGAGGTGGTCACCACCAACCTCGGCGACACCGCCGGCCTCGTCGTCGCCAGTGCTCTGATGGTGGATTACGTTCTCACCGTTGCTGTTTCGACGGCGTCGGCGATGTCGAACATCGGCTCCGCGCTCCCGATCGTGGCCCAACACAAGGTGTTCTTCTGCGTGGCCGCCATCCTGCTGGTGATGGCGTTGAACCTGCGCGGGGTCCGCGAGTCTGGGGTGGCCTTCGCCGTCCCGACCTACGCTTTCATCGGCGGGGTCCTCATCATGATCGGCTGGGGGCTGTTCCGGATCTTCGTGCTGGGCAATCCGCTACGGGCCGAGTCCGCCGGTTTCCAGATGCACGCCGCGCACGGCCAGATCGTCGGTTTCGCTTTGGCGTTCCTGGTGGCGCGGTCATTCTCCTCGGGGTGCGCGGCGCTGACCGGTGTCGAGGCGATCAGCAACGGGGTGCCGGCATTTCAGAAACCCAAGTCGCGCAATGCGGCGACGACCCTGCTGATGCTGGGCGGAATCGCGGTGACCCTGCTGATGGGCATCATCGTGTTGGCCGAGAAGATCGGGGTTCAGCTCGTCGAGGATCCCGCAACACAACTGACCGGTGCCCCGCCGAACTACTACCAGAAGACGTTGGTCACGCAGCTGGCCGAGACCGTGTTCGGCAGCTTTCACATCGGCTTTCTGCTCATCGCCACGGTGACCGCGCTCATCTTGGTGCTGGCGGCCAACACCGCGTTCAACGGGTTCCCGGTACTGGGATCGGTGCTGGCGCAGCACAGTTACCTGCCCCGCCAGCTGCACACCCGCGGAGACCGATTGGCGTTCTCCAACGGAATCCTGTTCCTGTCGGGGGCGGCTCTGTTGGCAATAGTTGCGTTCCGTGCCGAGGTCACCGCGCTGATCCAGCTGTACATCGTCGGCGTGTTCATCTCGTTTACGCTGAGCCAGATCGGCATGGTCCGGCACTGGACCCGGTTGCTGCGCGCCGAGACCGATCCACGGGTGCGGCGCAAGATGATGCGCTCGCGGATAGTCAACACGATCGGATTGCTTTCCACCGGTGCGGTGTTGTTGGTTGTCTTGATCACCAAGTTCGTCGCCGGGGCGTGGATCGCCCTTTTCGCGATGAGTTTGCTGTTCCTCATCATGAAGTTGATCCACCGCCATTACCACACCGTCGGCCGGGAATTGGAGAAGCAAGCGGCCGGCCAACACGACGTGGTGTTGCCCAGCCGCAATCACGCCCTGGTGCTGGTGTCGAAGTTGCACCTGCCGACCCTGCGCGCGCTGGCCTATGCGCGTGCCACCCGTCCGGATACGCTCGAGGCCCTCACGGTCAGCGTCGACGACGCGGAAACCCGCGAGCTGGTGCACAAGTGGGAGGACAGCGATATCAGTGTGCCACTGAAGGTCATTGCCTCGCCGTACCGTGAGATCACCCGTCCGGTACTCGATTACGTCAAACGGGTCAGCAAGGACTCGCCGCGGACTGTGGTGACGGTGTTCATTCCCGAATATGTGGTGGGCCATTGGTGGGAGCAAGTGCTGCACAACCAGAGCGCGTTGCGGCTCAAGGGCCGGTTGCTGTTCATGCCCAACGTAATGGTCACTTCCGTTCCCTGGCAACTGAGTTCGTCGGAGCGACTCAAGGCGTTTCAACCGCACGCGGCGCCCGGCGACGCCCGTCGCGGAATCTTCGATTGAGCACCGCGTCCAAGCCGGCCGAGCTGACGCTGGTCACCGGTGCCCCCGCTAACGGCGGCAGCTGCGTGGCGCACCACGAAGGCCGGGTGGTGTTCGTCCGGCATGCGTTACCCGGCGAACGGGTTCGGGTGCGCGTCACTGCGGATCGCGGCTCTTATTGGCACGCAGAGGTTATCGAGGTGATCGAGGCGTCGGCCGATCGGATCGCGTCGCTGTGCCCGATCGCCGGCGTGGACGGTGCCGGGTGTTGCGATCTGGCATTTGCTGTCCCGGAGGCGGCCCGGGCGCTCAAGGCGCACGTCGTCGCCAATCAACTGGAGCGGCTGGGCGGATACCGCTGGACCGGCGAGGCTGAGCCGCTGTCGGATTGTGGTCCCACCGGTTGGCGCACCCGGGTTCGGCTCGACGTGGGCGCAGACCGTCGCCCCGGTTTTCACCGCTACCACAGCGACGAGCTGGTGACCGACCTGCGCTGCGCGCAGTTGCCGGCCGGGATGCTGGACGGACTGATGCAGGCGTGCTCTGAAGCGGACTTGACGCCGACCGCCCAGCTGCACGTGGCCGTCGACGACGACGGCGAGCGTCATGTGGTGCGCACTTTGCGGCAGGGGAAACGGACTGCGACCAAGGTGGTTCAGGGCAGCTACGAGGCTGTGCAGCGGGTGGGTACGCGCAGCTGGCGGGTGCCGGTCACGGCCTTTTGGCAGGCGCACCGGGACGCGGCGGGGGTGTACAGCAGTCTGGTCGCCGACTGGGCACAGGCCGGTGCCGCCATGACCGTCTGGGACCTTTACGGCGGTGCGGGGGTCTTCGCCGCGGTGCTGGCCGACGCGGTGGGGGAGTCCGGGCGGGTGCTGACCGTGGACACGTCGCGCGCGGGGACGCGGGCCGCGCGGGCCGCATTGGTCGATCTGCCGCAGGTGGACGTCGTCACCGATTCGGTGCGCCGCGCGCTGACGATGCAGGAATCCAGCGCCGATGTCGCGGTGCTGGATCCGCCGCGCTCGGGCGCCGGACGCGATGTCGTCGACCTATTGGCCGCCGCCGGGGTGCCGCGTGTGGTGCACATCGGCTGTGAGGCAGCGTCTTTCGCGCGCGATACCGGCCTCTACCTCAGCCATGGTTACCTCGTCGAGAAGCTCAAGGTGTTCGACGCGTTCCCGCTGACCCATCACACCGAATGCGTTGCCTTGCTGACACGAGACGCTTAGCTCAACACGAAGTACCGCAACCAGAGGTAGAGCGCGGACAGCGCAGCCGAGACCGCGGTGACGATCGCGCCCTTGCGGGTGAATTCCCAGAAGGAAATGGGGCTGTCGGCACGTTTCGCAATACCCAGGATGACCACGTTGGCGCTGGCACCGACCGCGGTGAGGTTGCCGCCAAGGTCGGTGCCGAGCGTAAGCGCCCACCACAGCACCTGCGGGTGCACATGGCCCACCAATGATGAAAGCAGCTGTCCGACAACAGGTGCCATCGTCGCGGCATACGGAACATTGTTGATGATGCCACTGAGCACCAGCGACAGCACGAGGATGAACATCGTCGTCAACAGGGCGTGCCCGCCGGTCGCTTCGGTAGCCAACCGGGCCAGATCCTTGACGACGCCGGTCTTCACCAAAGCGCCCACCATGACGAACAGGCCGGCGAAGAACAACAACGTGTCCCATTCAACCCCGGACAGGTAATCCGATGGTTCCAGCCCGGAAATCACAACGAGGATGCCGGCGCCTACCAGCGCCACCAGCGACGGTTCCAGGTGTATTGCCGAGTGCGCGACAAATCCGGCCAGCACCGCCACCAGGACCACCCCGCATTTGATGAGCAGCCGAGGATCGCGGATGGCTTCACGCTCTTCCAAAGACATGACGTCGGCGACCCGCTCGGGATCGACGTCGAAAGCGCCCGGGAACAGCCGCGGTAGCAACGCGACGAAGACGCCGATGATGATGATCACGATCGGCGTCAGATGGATCAGAAAGTCGTTGAAGGAAAGGCCCGATCGGCTGGCGATGATGATGCTGGGCGGGTCACCGATCAACGTCGCCGTGCCGCCGATGTTGGACGCGAACGCCTCGGCCATCAAAAACGGTGCCGGACCGATGTCCAGCCGGTCACACACCAGCAGGGTGACCGGGGCGATCAGCAACACCGTGGTGACGTTGTCCAGCAAGGCCGACGCGAACGCGGTCACCAGCACCAGCAGAATCATGATGCGCAGCGGTGAGCCCCGGGCGCGCTTGGCGGCCACGATCGCGGTGTATTCGAACACACCCGTCTGCCGCAACACGCTGACGATAATCATCATGCCCAGCAGCAAAAAGACGACGTCCCAGTCGATTCCGGTGTCACGGGAGTAGAAGACGTCGTCGGAATGGATCACCGGCAAGACGACCATGATCGCCGCGCCGGCCAGCGCCACCAATGTCTTGTTGAAGCGATCGCTGGCGATCAGGGCGTAAGCGCCGATGAACACGACGACCGCGTAGACGCTCATCGATTGTCCTGTGTGCTCAAGGTTTTACGGGTATCAGTGTCTTAGTGCCGCGGCCAGTAGGCGCGATGCGGTGATCACGCCGAACAACGTACCGTCCTTGACCACCGCGATCAGCGGACTCCGCAACCGCGCCATCATTGCGGCCACTTCGATGATCGTGTCGTCCGCATCTGCGAACGGCACATTGGTCAGGTGGTCCGGCAGGACGTCGCCCACCTTTTTGCCGCCCAACTTGTCCGCGGCGCGGTCGGCCATGGATTCATTGAGCACACCGGCCAGCGAGGGATCGTCCTGCACGTAGCGGGGCACGATGAACCGCACCACTTGGGACGCGGGCAGCACCGCGAAGGGTTTACCGGAGGTGTCGGTGACGACTATTCCGGGCAGGCGGTGCTCGGCGAGCAGACGGGCAGCGTCCAGCGCGCCGGAGTCGACGGTGACGACCGGGAAGTCCTCGGCGAGTTCCGCGGCACGCATAGTTCAGACAATAGTTCCCGGGCGGGCCGGCCGGTTGGACGGTCAGATGAATCGGTAGTGTTCCGGCGGTCGCTGCGTAGACTAACGGGATGCTGGAACAGATCCGCGGGCCCGCTGATCTGCAGCACCTTTCCCAACAGCAGCTTCGCGATCTGGCCGGCGAAATTCGCGAGTTCCTCATCCACAAGGTTGCTGCCACCGGGGGGCACTTGGGACCCAACCTCGGCGTCGTCGAGCTAACCCTCGCGCTGCACCGGGTGTTCGACTCGCCCCACGACCCGATCATCTTCGACACCGGCCACCAGGCCTACGTCCACAAGATGCTGACCGGACGCTCCCACGCCTTTGAGAGCCTGCGCAAAAAGGGCGGGCTGTCGGGGTATCCGTCGCGTGCCGAGAGCGAGCACGACTGGGTGGAGTCCAGTCACGCCAGCGCGGCGTTGTCGTATGCCGACGGCCTGGCGAAGGCGTTCGAGTTGACCGGGCACCGCAACCGGCACGTGGTCGCGGTGGTGGGGGACGGGGCGCTGACCGGGGGGATGTGCTGGGAGGCGCTGAACAACATCGCCGCTTCTCGCCGTCCGGTGATCATCGTGGTCAACGACAACGGCCGCAGCTACGCGCCGACGATCGGCGGTGTCGCCGACCACCTGGCCACGCTGCGGCTGCAGCCTGCCTACGAACAGATGCTGGAGAAGGGCCGCGACGTGGTGCGCGCGATGCCGCTTTTCGGGAAGATCGCCTACCGCTTCATGCACAGCGTCAAGGCGGGCATCAAGGACTCCCTATCGCCGCAGCTGCTGTTCACCGACCTGGGGCTGAAATACGTCGGCCCGGTCGACGGCCACGACGAGCGGGCGGTGGAGGCCGCGCTGCGCCATGCCCGCGGCTTCGGGCGCCCGGTGATCGTGCACGTCGTGACCCGCAAGGGCATGGGGTATGCCCCGGCCGAGGACGACGAGGCCGAACAGATGCACCAGTGCGGGGTGATCGATCCGGCGACTGGACGGGCCACCACGGTCGCGCCGCCGAGCTGGACGACCGCCTTTACCGAGGCGCTGATCGAATACGGCGCCAAACGCCGCGACATCGTGGCCATCACCGCGGCCATGCCCGGCCCCACCGGGCTGACGCCGTTCGGGCAAGAGTTCCCGGATCGCTTGTTCGACGTCGGCATCGCCGAACAGCACGCGCTGACGTCGGCGGCCGGGCTGGCGATGGGCGGCATGCACCCGGTGGTGGCCGTCTATTCGACGTTCCTCAACCGGGCGTTCGACCAGATCATGATGGACGTGGCGCTGCACAAGCTGCCCGTCACCGTGGTCCTCCACCGGGCCGGCATCACCGGCAACGACGGCGCCAGCCACAACGGCATGTGGGACCTATCGGTGCTGAACATCGTGCCCGGCATCCGGGTGGCCGCACCCAGGGATGCGACGCGATTGCGCGAGGAACTCGGCGAGGCGCTCGACGTCGACGACGGCCCGACGGCGATCCGGTTCCCGAAGGGTGATGTGGGCGAAGACATTCCGGCTCTGCAGCGGCGGTCCGGCGTGGACGTGCTCGCGGTGCCGGCCACCGGGTTGAACCACGATGTGCTGTTGGTGGTGGTCGGTGCGTTCGCGCCGATGGCGCTCGAGGTGGCCAGGCGGCTACACAACCAGGGGATCGGCGTGACGGTGATCGACCCGCGTTGGGTGCTGCCGGTGTCCGACGGTGTTCTCGAGTTGGCGGCGCAGCACAAGCTGCTCGTCACGCTGGAGGACAACGGGGTCAACGGCGGTGTGGGTTCAGCGGTGTCGGCCGCCCTGCGCCGAGCGGAGATCGACGTCCCGTGCCGCGACGTCGGAGTGCCGCAGGAGTTCTACGAGCACGCCTCGCGGGGTGAGGTGCTGGCCGACCTGGGCCTGACCGGCCAGGACGTGGCCCGCCGCATCACCGGTTGGGTTGCCGCACTGGGCAGCCCGCTGACCGAGCCGCAGATCACCGAGCGCCTCGACTAGCCGTCGATCGTGTCTGCCTGCGGCTGCACGGCTGCCGCCAGCGCGGGGTCCACCAGCTCTCGCTGCCACGCCCGGGCGTGGCCTGCGCACAAGAACTCTTCGACGGCCTCGACGGGCTCGGCCACGTCCTGCCAGTCCCAGCACAGCCGTCGCACCAGATCAGGTGAGACCAGGTTCTCCGTCGGAACCCTCACCCGCTCCGACACCTCCGACAACGCCGCCCGGGCCGCCTCCAGCCGGGCGGCGGCCTCCGGTTTCCGTCGGCTCCAGCGCGCCGGCGGGGGCGGCCCGTTGGGCGGCTCGACGTCGTCCGCGGGATCCCTTCTTTCCCGGGCCGCTTCCAGGGCCGCCAGCCACATCGCGGCACTGCGACGCTGGTTGCGCCCACCGAACACGGGCAAGGCCACCAGGTCGTCGACCGTCTTCGGATCGGCGATGGCGGCGTCGATGATGGCCGAGTCCGGCAGGATGCGCCGCGGCGCGACGTCGCGGCGCTGCGCGATACGGTCACGCGTGGTCCACAGTTCGCGAACCGCGGCCAGGCCTCGTGGGTCACGCACTCGATGGATCCCCGAGGTTCGCCGCCAGCGGTCGCGTCGCGACGCGGGTGCAATCTCGCTGAACCCCGCCGTGCGCAGATAATCGAATTCCTGTGCAGCCCAATCGGTTTTGCCTTGTTCGGCCAGCACACCCGAGATCGCCGCGCGCAGTTCGATGAGCAGTTCGACGTCGAGGGCGGCGTAGTTGAGCCATTCGGCGGGCAGCGGGCGCTTGGACCAGTCGGCCGCGCCGTGGCCCTTGGCCAGCCCGAGACCCAGCAGTCGCTGGACCATGGTCGCCAGATTCACCCGCTCGAACCCGGCCAGCCGTCCGGCGAGCTCGGTGTCGTAGAGCGCCGGCGGCCGCATGCCGACCTCGGCCAGACAGGGCAGATCCTGATCGGCAGAGTGCAGAATCCATTCGTCCGTGCTGAGCACCTCGGTGACGGGCCGCAGCGCGGTCACCGGCTCCGTGCCGTGGCTGACCGGATCGATGAGCACGGTGCCGGCGTCGGTCCGCCGGATCTGAATCAGGTAGGCCCGGTTGGAGTAGCGGAAACCCGACGCGCGCTCGGCGTCGACCGCAAACGGTCCGCGCCCGGCGTCCAGGAGTTGTGCGGCCGCCTCGATCTCGCCGACGGTGACGGCTAGATTGGGTACCCCGCCGGCGGGGTGCAGTAGCGGCGTGGGGCTGGGTTCGGTGCCGCCGGGCGCATCGGCCGCCGGTTCGCCCATGTCAGGCGCGTGACCGCGAGCCCAGGTCGGTGACCCCGGCCGGTGGTAGGCCCGCGGCGTGCTCCAGCACATCGCAGAACGCCTCGACGTGGACCCCAACTTGGGGGGTGGTCGCCGTCCACGATGCCCGCAGCTCTAGCTGGTGGGCGCGAGGCGGTCCGGAGATGTCGCCGTAGCGCACCGATGTGGTGGCGGTGACGGTGCCGCCGAGGGCCGTGACGTTGTCGGTATGGGACTCCAGCGCATCGACCAGCCAGCTCCACGCCACTTCCGGCAGCAGAGGGTCGACGGCCTCGCTGGGGTCCAGGTCGGCCTGGATGTAGGCGACCAGGCGGATGGTACCGTCCCACGCTTCTGCGCCGTCGGGGTCGTACAAGAGGATCAGCCGACCGAAGGCGTCGCCCTCGGAGCGTTCGGGGACGACCTCGAGGTCGGGATGCTGGACCTCGGCTCCCAGCGCGTAGCTGTAGGGCGCCAGGCGCTGTGGCGGACGGATGGGGCCCAGCTCGATCTCCGGCCGCGGGGTGACGCCGTTCATCGCCGCAACTGCTTCGCGGAATGGGGCCGGTTCAGCTGAGGTCACAGCGTTTGACGGTAGACCCAACGGTCGACACGCCGAAACAGGCGCGCCGATTTCCGCGCCCGTCGCGACCAACCCGTTACCAGCACTCATTGAGCCTGCTCAGCTGCCAGTTCCGCCGGAAAATCGCGCCGGACGCTTCTCGCGATGTGCGGCAAGGCCTTCCTGCACGTCGGGGCCGCTGAAACTGAGGAATTCCAGGCCAAGTGACGTTTCGAAGGTGGGGCCGAACATGCGGTACCAGTGGTTCAGGCTGTGTTTGGTCCAGCGAATCGCGTTCTGGGCGCCCTGGGCCAGATCCGCGGCGAGGCGGGTCGCGGTCGGCAGCACATCGTCGTCATCGACGCAAGTGGAGACCAGGCCGATGCGTTCGGCTTCCTCGCCGAGCAGCGTCTCGCAGGTGAGCAGGTAGTACTTGGCCTTGGCCATGCCGACCAGCAGTGGCCAGCAGATCGCGGCGTGGTCACCCGCCGCTACCCCGAGTTTGGTGTGGCCGTCGATGAGTTTCGCGGTCCGGCCTGCCACCGAGATGTCGGCGAGCAGAGCGACCACCAGGCCGGCGCCGACGGCTGGGCCGCGGATCGCCGAGACCACCGGCTTGTCGAAGTTGACCATGTTGAGCACCAGATCGCGGGCCTCACGCATGATGCGGATCCGGCCGCCATAGTCGCCGATGGTTTCCGCGATCAGGTCGAAGCTGCCGCCGGAGGAGAACGCCTTGCCCTCACCGTGCACCAGCACAACGCGCACGGCGGGATCGCGATCGATCACCGGCCAGATGTCGGCGAGGTCGCGGTGCATTTGCGGCCCGACCGAATTCAGCCCGGGCGCGTCGAGAACCAGCGTCAGCACGCCGTTTTCACCGGGTTCGCACCGAAGGCTGGGGAACTCGTCGTAGTTGACTGGCACCGGGTTGATGTTACGCAAGCGGCCAGCGGCCCTCGTGGCAGCATTAAGGCCGATGAGTACTCGTCGCGAGCTCCCAGAGTCGCCGTACCTGGCCGCTGTCACCGGGCGCAAACCCAGCCGGGTGCCGGTGTGGTTCATGCGGCAGGCCGGCCGCTCGCTGCCCGAATACCGGGCACTGCGCGAACAGCACAGCATGCTGGCGGCGTGTTTCGAGCCCGAGGTGGCCTGCGAGATCACCCTGCAGCCGATACGGCGCCACGGCGTCGATGCGGCGATCTTGTTCTCGGACATCGTGGTACCGCTGCGCGCCGCAGGCGTGGATCTGGACATCGTCACAGACGTCGGACCGGTGATCGCGCACCCGGTGCGCACCGACGCCGACATCGACGCCATGAAACCCCTTGATCCACAAGCTATTCAGCCGGTCTGCGAGGCGGTTTCGCTGCTGGTTGACGCGCTGGGCGAGGTCCCGCTGATCGGTTTCGCCGGTGCGCCCTTCACGCTCGCGTCCTATCTGGTGGAGGGTGGCCCCAGCCGCAATCACGCCCGCACCAAGGCGATGATGCTGGCCGAACCGACGAGCTGGCATGCGTTGATGTCGAAGCTGACCGATCTCACCATCGCGTTCCTGCGCGGCCAGATCGGTGCCGGGGTAGACGCCATCCAGGTGTTCGACTCGTGGGCGGGGACCCTGTCGCTGGCCGACTACCGCCAATATGTGCTGCCGCACAGCTCCCGGGTATTCGCCACCCTGGCCGAATACGGCGTGCCGATGACGCACTTCGGGGTCGGGACCGCCGAATTGCTGGGCGCGATGTCGGCGGCTTTGAAGGCCGGTGAGCAACCGGCCACAGCGACGGCCGTGGGCGTGGACTGGCGAACCTCGCTCACCGATGCCGCCACTCGCGTCGAAGCCGGCACGGCGCTGCAGGGCAACCTCGATCCGGTGGTGCTGCTGGCCGGCTGGCCGGTGACCGAACGCGCCGCCCGGGCTGTCGTCGACGACGGACGCCGTGCCGTCGACGCCGGGGCCGCGGGCCACGTCTTCAATCTCGGCCACGGAGTGCTGCCGGAGACCGATCCCGGCGTGCTGACCGATCTGGTATCGCTGGTCCACTCGCTATGAGTTCGCGCTCGTATTGTGTTGTGGGCGGGGGAATCTCAGGATTGACGGCGGCCTACCGGCTGCGCGTGGCGGCCGGCGACGACGCGAGCATCACCCTGTTCGATCCGGGCGAATATCTCGGCGGGGTGCTGCGCACCGAGCTGGTCGCCGGACGGCCGATGGACCTGGGGGCCGAGGCATTCGTGCGGCGCCGGCCCGAGGTGCCGGCGCTGCTGGCCGAGCTGGGCCTGTCGGAGCGCCAACTGGCCACCACCGGCGCCCGCCCGTTGATCTACAGCCAGCGGGAGTTGCATCCGCTGCCGACGGCCACGGTCGTCGGGATTCCGTCGTCGGCGTCGTCGCTGGCCGGATTGGTCGACGACGCGACGGTCGCGCGCATCGATGCCGAACGCGCGCGCCCCTTCGGTTGGCGGCCGGGCAGCGATCCCGCGGTGGCCGAGTTGGTGGGCGACCGGTTCGGCGAGCAGGCCGTGGCCCGGTCGGTGGACCCGCTGCTGGGCGGGGTGTACGCGGGCTCGGCGGCGACGATTGGGCTGCGTGCGGCCGCGCCCAGTGTGGCGGCGGCCCTGGACCGCGGTGCCACCAGCTTGACCGATGCGGTCCGGCAGGGGTTGCCGGCGGCTACCGGCGCGCCGGTGTTCGGCGCACTCGACGGCGGCTACCAGGTGCTGATCGACGAGCTCGTCGAGCGCAGCCGGCCGCGGTGGGTCCGAGCCACGGTGGACCGGGTCGAGCCGGCCGGGCGCGGCTGGGCGCTGCTCGATGGCACCGGCGCTTCCTGGCATGCCGACGCGGTGATCATGGCGGTTCCGGCGCCGCGGGTAACGCGCCTGGTGGCCGAAATCGCCCCGCGCAGCTCCGCCGCCGCGAGCCGGATCAGCAGCGCGTCGTCGGTGGTGGTGGCGCTGGCGGTGCCGGGCACCACGCCGTTTCCGGAGTGCTCGGGTGTGCTGGTGGCTAGTGGCGAACCGCTGCGGGCCAAGGCGGTCACCCTGTCGTCGCGCAAGTGGGGGATACCCGGCGACACGCAATTCCTGCGGCTGTCGTTCGGTCGGTACGGGGACAACCTGGCGGCCAGCGCTTCGGATGAGCAGCTGCTGTCCTGGGCGGTAAGCGACTTGGAGACCGTCTTCGGGCTGTCGGTCGAGCCGGTCGATGCCCGGGTGCGGCGCTGGATCGACGCGATGCCGCAGTACGGGCCGGGCCACGCCGATCTGGTCGCCGAGGTGCGCGCCGGCCTGCCGCCGACGCTCGCCGTGGCCGGCGGCTACCTGGACGGAATCGGCGTGCCGGCGTGTATCGGGGCGGCGGGTCGCGCGGCCGAGCGTGTGATCAGGGCAGTCGAGGCGCGGGATGCGGAAGTGGCACGATAGCTTTCATGGCCAAACTCGACTATGACGACCTGAACTCGACGCTTCGCTACCTGATGTTCTCGGTGTTCTCGGTGCGGCCCGGCGTGCTCGGTGAGCAGCGCGACGCCGTGACCGATGACGCGTCGACCTTTTTCAAGCTGCAGGAAGAACGCGGCGTCGTGGTGCGCGGCCTTTACGACGTGTCGGGCCTGCGGGCCGACGCCGATTTCATGGTCTGGACGCACGCCGAACGGGTCGAAGCGCTACAAGCGACCTATGCCGATTTCCGGCGTACCACCACGCTGGGACGGGCCTGCTCGCCGGTATGGAGCAGTGTGGCGCTGCATCGGCCGGCCGAGTTCAACAAGAGCCACATCCCGGCGTTTCTGGCCGGCGAAGAGCCCGGCGCCTACATCTGCGTGTACCCCTTCGTGCGGTCCTACGAGTGGTACCTGCTGCCCGACGAGGAGCGCCGCCGCATGCTCGCCGAGCACGGCATGGCCGCCCGCGAGTACAAGGACGTCCGGGCCAACACGGTGCCGGCGTTCGCGCTCGGCGACTATGAATGGATCCTGGCCTTCGAGGCGCCCGAACTGGATCGCATCGTCGACTTGATGCGAGAGCTGCGTGCCACCGACGCCCGACGCCATACCCGTGCGGAGACACCGTTTTTCACCGGTCCGCGGGTGCCGGTCGAGCAACTGGTGAACGCGCTGCCATGACGACCGAGTTCGACCCGACCGATCCGACCCGTTTCGAGCAGATGTATCGCGACGACCGGCTGTCGCATGGCTTGCCCACCGCCACGCCATGGGACATCGGGGGCCCGCAACCTGTGGTCCAGCAGCTGGTCGCGCTGGGCGTGGTCAAAGGCGAGGTGCTCGACCCGGGCACCGGCCCGGGTCACCACGCGATCTACTACGCCTCGAAGGGCTACTCGGCGACCGGGATCGACGGGTCCGCGGGCGCGCTGGAGCGAGCCCGGGAAAACGCGCAGAAGGCCGGGGTGTCGGTGAATTTCGAGCAGGCCGACGCGACCAAGCTGGACGGGCTGGACAACCGATTCGACACCGTCGTCGACTGCGCCTTCTACCACACCTTCAGCACCGAACCGGAGCTGCAGCAGTCTTACGTGCGGGCGCTGCGCCGGGCCACCAAGCCGGGAGCGCGGCTCTACATGTTCGAGTTCGGCGAGCACGATGTCAACGGCTTCAAAATGATGCGGTCGCTGTCCGAGGACGATTTTCGTAAGGTGCTGCCGGTGGGCGGCTGGGAGATCACTTACCTCGGTACCACCACCTACCAGGTCAACATGAGCGCCGAGACGATCGAGTTGATGGCCGCGCGCAATCCCGACATGGCGGAGCAGGCGCGGACCCTGCTGGACCGGTTCCGGGCGATGGAGCCATGGCTGGTCAACGGCCGGGTACACGCTCCGTTCTGGGAAGTGCACGCCACCCGGGTGGACTAGCCCGGGCGCCTCCGCGTTGGGCGCCGCGACACATAAACGTCTGCGACGACACGACGAAAAGAGTCACCGCGGTTTATGTGTGGTGGATCCTGGCGCCACGCGCTGACGTCTGTCGTTTGTGGACGACGTGTTCAAAGGCAGCGAGGCCGTGCGGCAGGGCAGGCTGAGCCCGTATCAGCTGCGAACCGGATTCCGTGCGATTTATCCCGACGTTTTTCTTTCGGACTGGGCGACGCGGTCGCTGCGAACGCGTTGCGTCGGGGCTTGGCTGTGGTCAGGCCGACGCGGTGTCGTGGCAGGGCTGGCCGCGGCGGCGTTGCACGGCTCGGATTGGATCGACGACGACGAGCTCATCGAACTGATCTGGCGTAATCAGCATGCTCCGGTTGGCGTGATCACCCGTAATCAGCGAGTCGAGCCCGATGAGGTCACCCGTGTCGCCGGTCTGCCGGTGACCACTCTCGCGAGAACGGCCTTTGACCTGGCCAGGCAACTGCCCAGGGACGAAGCGGTGGCGCGGCTCGACGCGCTGATGCGGGCGAGCCCGTTTCGCGTCGAGGAGGTGTTGCTGCTGGCCAAGCGGTCCCCGCGTGCGCGGGGCCTGCGGCGGCTACGGGCGACGCTTCCGCTTGTCGATCCTGGTGCCGCGTCGCCCAAGGAGACCTGGCTGCGTCTCCTATTGATCGATGCCGGGATGCCGGCTCCGAAAAGCCAGATACCGGTAAATGAGCGCTGGCGAACGGTTGGAGTGCTCGATATGGGTTGGGAGCGGTACAAAGTGGCCGCCGAATATGACGGCGACCACCACCGCACCAACCGCCGCCAGTACGCCCGAGACCAGTGGCGGCTACGTAAGCTCGAAGAACTTGGCTGGATCGTCATCCGGGTGATCGCGGAGGACAAGCCGGATGACGTCGTGCGACGCGTGCGCGAGGCGCTCATCCGTCGCGGATGCCGCGAGATATAAATCTTTGCGATCCACTTCGGCGTGTTGTCGCAAGTGGTTATGTGTCGCGGAACGCGCCGACCGCGCTAGGCGCCGGGCGGGACCAAGCGCAGCGAGATCGAGTTGATGCAGTACCGCTGATCCGTCGGCGTCGGATAACCCTCGCCGGCGAACACGTGGCCCAGATGGCTGTGGCAGTTGGCGCACAGCACCTCGGTGCGCGTCGCACCCAGCGAATGGTCGGGACGCAGGATCACCGCGTCGGAGTTCGCCGGGTCGAAAAACGACGGCCAGCCGCAGTGCGACTCGAATTTCTCTGTGCTGCGGAACAATTCGGCGCCGCAGGCCCGGCACTGGTAGACGCCTTCGGTTTTGGTGTCGGTGTACTCACCGGTGAATGGCCGCTCGGTTCCGGCGCGACGGAGCACGTCGAACTCGTCACGCGTGAGCTTTTGACGCCACTCGTCGTCGGTCAGCTGCACCTTGGCATGCGACGCGTCGGGGGAGATCATGCGTCCACGCTAGCGCGCTCCCGTTCGGGCGTCAGCCAGGCCGGATCGATGCCGCCGTCCAGCCGGTTCTCGGCCTTGGCGTCTAGGTAGCGGAAGTACAGGACGGTGAACACCACGATCAGCACCAGCGACCAGCCGTAGGTGATCTTCAGATATTCCAGGGCGCGGCCATATCTCATCCAGTTGAACAAAAGCCAGCGGTCCAGCGTCATGAAGCCGTAGATCCCCAGCCACGCCGGCCAGTTGCGGATCAGCGAGTTGGGCAGCACGACCGTCATCAGGAACGGGAACAGCATCATCGAGTAGTATCCCTGGGCCAGCGACAGCACCAGCCACGACCACATCAGCAGCACCCCGGTCGAGTTGGCGAACCAGAACAGCGGGTTGCTGGTTCGGTAGTAGCGATACAGCAGCCACATGGCGCCGATCGCGATCAGCGTGAACAGAATCCGCAGGAACACGATCAGCCAGGTGGGCAGCCCGAAGTACACGCCATTGCCCTCGATCGAGCTGTTGAAATAGTCGCGGGTGCCGATGATGTAGGGCAGCGTGCGGGTGAGGAAGTCCATCGGATCGCTGAGCAGCGGTAGCGCGGCCAGGTTGATGACGACCGGGACCACGAACGCCGGCACTAGCGCCCGCCACTGGCGGTTCAGCAGCGGCAGCAACAGCAGTGGGGCGAGCACGGGTTTGAGCGTCAGCGTCAGCCCGATGGCGGCACCCGCCCACCACTGATGGCCGACTTTGCCGTCCAGCAGCCACCGCAGGAACAGCACCTCCGCCAGCAGGACGCAGCCGTTGACGTTGGTGAATACCAGTGTGTTGGTGACGGTCTCGGTGCAGAACATGGCCAGCAACAGGGCGGGGGCGGCCACCGAGGACAGCGTGTACTTGAACAGCCGCAGCAGCAAGTACCAGGCGATCAGGATGGCCACGGTATTGATCAGGATGAACAGGTAGCGCGACGGCGCAAACGGCAGGTATCCGAACGGCGCCATCAGCAGGGTGCCGCCCGGCGGATACAGGTAGTGCGGGTCGACGTAATCGAAGTGCTCGTTGTAAATGTCCCAGCCGCGCCGGAAGTTCAGCACCGCGCGGTAGACCGGTTTGAAATCGTCAGTGATGTTGCCGTTGGTCGTGACCACGATGCTGCGGTGCAGCACCGAAAGGATGGCCACCGGCCACAACGCCGACCGCAATATCGTCGCCGTGCTCGGTGCGCCGGTGCGGGGGCGGACCGCGGCCAGCAGCCAATCGCGCAAGCCGGTTCGGGTCGAGTCAGGTGCCGTCACCAGCGCACCGTACACCGGCGCTAGCGAACCCCAAGTATCAGGCGGGGCAGTAGGTGTCGGTGCCGGGCAGCTTGCCGCTGTCGAGATAGCCGATCAGCGGCGGGACCGCACACGGCGAATAGATGCTGGCGCCGTGGCCGATGCCCTGCCACATCACCCGCTTGCTGGCCGCGTTTGCGTTGATGATCGTGGCCGCGGTCGCGGCGACCCCTTCGCTACCCACGATCGGGTCGTTCTGCACGCCCGACAACAGGACGTCGAACTTGAGTTTCTTCGGCGGCGCCGGCGGCGAACCGGAGGGCCAGTGCACGCATTTGACCAAGTTGAGCGCGGCGACCGTGCCGAATTGGGGATAGAGCTTCCCCCACGCCACGACCAGTTCGCGAACCCGATCCGGGGTCGGGCGGTTGATCGCGTCGCTGCAGGCGTTGACGAACTGGCCGTCGGAGTCCTGGGTGGCATCGGCGTGGTTGATCAAGCTGTTCAGCTGGTTGGCGTCACCGGAGCGCGCCGCTGCCAACGCGTTGGCCAGGCTCGTGGTGGCGTTGACGCGGCCGCCGGAGGGGAAGCCCAACGCGACGCTGATCGCGTTGGCCACCTCGGCCACCGATGCGCCACCGGGCCCCTTGCCCGCGCGGGCGTCGGCCAGCAGCGCGTTGACGGCGCCTTTCGGATCGGAACCCAGCGTGCAGTTCACCGCAATGCACTGCGCGGCGAACGCGTCGAGTGCGGCCTGCTGGCCTTTGACCTGTTGCTCGGCGGCCGCTTCGGCGTTGACCCCCAAGGCAATTGGGGAGTCGAGGATCAATCTGGCGACCCTGTCGGGACGCGATGCGGCGTAGGCCAGCGCTACCTGGGCGCCGTTGCCGATGCCGACCAGCGCGACGGCAGGCACGTCCCAGAGGCTGCGCAGTCGCTCGATGTCCGACGCGGCGTGCGCATTGTCGTAGCCCGAGTCACCTGCCGGCGCGAGGGCATCGGTGCAGTTTGTGGTGGCGGTGTTGGAGATCTCGGAGAGATTGGCGACCGGGTCGTCGCCGGTCTGGAATTGCGCCTGATCGCGCATCGTCTGCCGGGCAAAGTGATCCCGGCAGTCGATCGGGCTCGACATGCCGATGCCGCGACGGTCGACGGCGACGATGGGATGGGTTTGCAGCACGTCGGCGCCCGCCCGTGAGAGCCAGACCGGCAACTGCGCCGAGGACGCCAGGTCGGAGCCGGTGGTGAAGACGAGGGGCCCGGCGTCCTTCGGGGTCTGACTCGACCGGGCGCGAACCACACCGATGCTCACGGTCCCGGCCCCGCCGTTGACCGGGTCGAGGTCGGCGTCGTAGTTCGCGCAGTCCAGCTGGATCCCCACCGCGGGGCGCAGCGCCGCGTCGTTGAAAACCTGCGACGTGCAATCGTGCCAGGACAAATCGTTCTTGGGCGCCGCGATCGGCGGCGGCCCGGCCGGCGGTGGCTTCGTCGTGGCCGCGCCTTGCGGGCGGGCGCCGGAGTTGGTGGCAAACCGCGGGTCTGCGGCCAGGCCCGGGACGCAGCCGGCCACCACGATGCTCACCGCGATCAGGATCGCGGCGGACGTGGTGTGCCGACTCATGCCGACCACAGTAGCTAGGCCTTCGTATATCGGGTGTACAGGTAGCCGGCATCGTCGGTCAGGATGTGGGCACAGCGCATGTGGGTCATCAGCTGGCCCGGGCCGGTCGCGATGCGCCGGGCCAGGCCGCCGACGAGATACGGCGCGATCGTCAGGCACAGCTCGTCGAGCATGTCGTGCTCAACGAACGCGCCGAGCAGCATCGGCCCCCCTTCGGTCAGGACGCGGCGCATTCCGCGAGCCGCGAGGGCCTCCAGCAAGGTGACCTCGTCGATCTTGCCGGGATCGCTCCCGGAACAGTCGACGACCTCGCAAAGGTCGGTGAGCTGACGTTGCGCCTCCTCGGCCGCCGCCGTGCAGGTGAGTACCAGCGGTGGCACCTCGGTCCGGGTGAACACGGGCATGTCCCGGTCAAGGCGACCGGACTGGGTGACGATGGCCAGCGGCGGGACCTCGCCTCGCCCATGGGCTTGCCGCCGGTGGCGCTGGGCGACGCCCAGGTGCGCACCGGAATAACCCTCGATCCGCACCGTGCCCGCGCCGACCACGATGACGTCGGCGAGTTCGCGCAGCAAGTGGAAGACGAGCCGGTCGCCGGGCCCCGCCATCGTGGCGGTCTTGCCGTCCGCGGTGGCGCCGCCGTCCACACTGGCGATGAAATTCGCCCTTACCCATGTCCCGTCCCGTTCCGGATAGTCGTAGAGCCGGTGGAGTTCGCCGTCATCGAGTTCGCGTATCGACCCGAGCAGGGTCAGCGGCGCCTCTGCGGCCTCGCCGGCGTCAGAGAGGGGCATAGCTTGATTGCAACACGCCGCTACAGTTCCTGCATGCATGGGTCCACCTCCGCCCGAGTGGCTCGCCTCGTGGATCGGCATCCCACTGTGTCGCCGGAACGGCTGATCGCCCAATTGAGGCCGCCGCCAACGTTCGCCGACGTGAGCTTCGTGACCTATCGCCCCGATCCGGCCGAACCGACCCAGGCCGCCGCCGTGGTGGCTTGCCAGGATTTTTGCCGAGAGGCGGTCCAGCGGCGGGCCGGCCGGCGAAAGCTGTTGGGCAAACTGGTGGTAATGCCCGGTGTTGGGCTGTATTTGGACGGCGGCTTCGGCGTGGGCAAAACCCACCTGCTGGCCTCCGCCTATTACCAGCTGCCCGGCGACGGGCCGCAACCACCAACTCCCAAGGCATTCGCGACATTTGGGGAGCTGACCCAGCTGGCCGGGGTGTTCGGCTTCGCCGAATGCATCGATCTGCTGGCCAATTACACGGCGGTCTGCATCGACGAGTTCGAACTCGACGATCCGGGCAACACCACGCTGATCTCGCGGATGCTCTCGTCGCTGGTCGAGCGGGGTGTGTCGGTGGCCGCCACCTCCAATACGCTGCCCGAGCAACTCGGCGAGGGGCGGTTTGCCGCTCAGGACTTTCTGCGTGAGATCAACACGCTGGCAGGGATTTTCACCACCGTACGGATCGAAGGGCCGGACTACCGGCACCGCGATCTGCCCCCGGCGCCTCAGCCGCCGTCGGACGAGCAGGTCGCCGCGCGTGCCGCGGCCGTCGGGGGCGCGACGCTTGACGACTTCGACGAGCTGTGCGCGCACCTGGCGACCATGCACCCGTCGCGGTATCTGACCCTCATCGAGGGCGTGACGGCGGTGTTTTTAACCGGGGTGCACGGCATCGACGACCAGAACGTCGCGCTGAGGCTGGTGTCGCTTACCGATCGGCTCTATGACGCCGGCGTCCCGGTGGTGGCTTCCGGGGCGAAGCTGGACACGATCTTCAGCGAGGAGATGCTGGCCGGTGGGTACCGAAAGAAGTATTTGCGGGCCACTTCACGACTTTTGGCGCTGACCGCCGGGGTTAGCGCACCTCGCGGACCATGACGAAGTCGTCCTCGCGGCCGGCGCCCACCTGAAACCTCCTGGTGCCGCTGATGTCAAAGCCACTCTTGGTGTAGAAGCGTTGTGCGCGTTGGTTTTTCTGGTTGACGCCCAGCCAGATACAGCGCACACCCCATTGGGCGGCGATAGCCAGCGTACGTTGCATCAGGGCCGCCGAGACCCCGGTGCCGTGGAAATCGGGCAGCAGATACATCTTTGACAGCTCAGCCGCCGGGCGAAGTTCGACAGCTCGCTGCACGTCGCTGTCGTCGTCGACGCCGCGAATGAGCATCGCGTAACCGACGATCCGGCCGGCCTGTTGTGCGGTGAGCACCGCGCGGCGCGGATCGGCCAAGTATTCCGCGAAGCGGGCGGCCGACAGGTTGCTGTGGATGAACGACGCGATGTTCTCCGACGCCATCGAGACCGGACATGCCAACGGGAAAGTGCGCGCGGCTACCGTGGCCAGCTCGTCGGCATCGACGGAATTCGTCGTGGCGAGGTGGACCTGCAGTGTCAGAGGTTCCACTGCGCGAGATGCTGGCCCGTCTTCTTGTCCAGCAGCACGACATTGGAGACCGGATCGCGGTAGGCGTCCCAGTACACGCCGCCGCGGACGATCGCCCCGTTCGGCGCATTCACGAGCGCGTTGTCCAGCGCATCGGGCGCATCCGAGGCCCGCGGCTTATAGGCATCGGCGAACGGAGTCACCCCGTCGAAGCTGAAGGTGGTGGCCATGATGAACGGATTGGGCACCCGGATGGCGCGGACCGTCACGTCGGCGCGATTGGGGGTGCTGCCGGGGAAGCTTTTGATCGGAACGCCGCTGCGCGTGTAGCCGAATCCGGGCGGCGGGTCGCAGGGGGTCACGCTGCTGACGGTGACGTCCGCGATGTAGGTGCCGGTATCCACCCGCAGCGTGTCACCGATGTGGCCGATCGGCGCGTCGCTGGCCCGTGCGCGCGGAGCCGCAACGCCCGAGGCGGTGACGCTCGCCGCGGCAACGAGGAAGGCCGACAGGACGATCAGCCAGCGATGCATCTTTGCCTCCTCGGCACAAGGGACCTTCGCATGATTGCACACGGGGTATCGCCAGGGGGAGGGGTGACCCCACACAGGTCAGGCATCTTGAGCCGCGCCCTTACCGCTGGTCAGCGATTCGAGCGCAGCCATCAGATCGGCCTCGACCCGTTCCTTGTCGATGCCTGCGGAGTGCAACGGTCCTGCATCGCCTTCGAGTTCGAGCAGGGCCAGCAGTAAGTGCTCGGTGCCGATGTAGTTGTGCCCGAGCCGAAGTGCCTCGCGGAAGGTCAGTTCGAGCGCCTTGCGCGCGGGGCCGCTGAACGGGATGAGCTCCGGTGGCTCGGCATCCGCCCGGAGGGCGGCGATGGAGGTGGCTATGGAGGCACGGACGGCCCCGGCGTCGACGTGCTGTCGGTTCAGCAGCACGGTGGCCAGCGCGGCCGGATCGCTGAGCACGCCGAGCAGGAGATGATCGGGGGTGATCTCGCTGTTGGCGGCCTCGTGTGCGGCGTTCTGGGCCGCGACGACGGCATTGCGGGCCCGCGGTGTGAAGCGCCCGAAACCCTGTTCGGGATCCAGGGTGGTGGCCTCGGCTCGGGGGACGAACCGCTTTTGCGCGGCCTGCTTGGTGACCCCCATGCTCTTGCCGATGTCGGTCCAGGAGGCCCCCGAACGGCGCGCCTGGTCGACGAAGTGCCCGATTAAGTGGTCGGCGATCTCACCTAAATGCTCAGCCGCCAAAACGGCGTCGGCCAGCTGGTCCAGGACGTCGGGGTGCACCCGTTTGATGCCGCTGATCATCTCGTCGAGGCGGACGGGATAGGAGATCGGCGTGGGATCGGACATGTCGTCAACGTTAGGTTGACGGATTGGTGGTGTCAACCGAGGGTTGACGCGCCTGGCTTTGCTGCACGAGATGCGGACTGACCGCCATTCTGGGAGAATCTGTGAGCCATGAAGCTATTCCTGACCCTGGCAAGCTTTGCCGCCGTAATCGGCTTGGCCGTGCCCGCGCACGCCGACAGCACCGACGACTCATTCATCGCCTCACTCAAAGCGGCCGGCATCGCCTTTTCCGACTCGGATGCGGCGGTAGGAGCAGGCAAATGGGTGTGCGACAAGGTCAGCGGGGGCACGGATATGTCGGATGTCGTCAAGACGCTGACAACCAAGAACACCTCACTGAACCCGGACAAAGCCGGCAAGTTCGCGGCGATCGCCGCCAACGCGTACTGCCCGGACGCGATCTCGGCCACCAGCTCGACCGACAGCCCAACGCCTGACACCCCGTCGTAGCGGCCGCCAGCGTCAATCTTCGGTCGGCGCCGCCTCGCCGTTATCGGGTTCCGTGGCGCGTTGCGGCACGCGTCGACGGCCGGGCGCCCGGCCCAGTTCCAGCGGGCCCAGTCCGGGAATGGTGCGTGGGGGCGTCGTGACGGATCGACGCTTGCGCCAGTGGCCGGCCCGCGAAAGACGCCAATCGGCCGCCCACTTCCACTCGTAGATCTCGGGCGTGCTCAAATTCCACGCGAGCGCCGCCATTCTCAGGTTGGTGCCGCGGGCCTCCATCCAGGAGGCGATCACCCAGACCCTGTCGAGGTCCTCGTCGGGAATCTCAAAGCCCCACGACATTTCCTCGTCATCGCAGCCCATTGACGGACGTATCGCAGGTTTGGGCGTCGATACGTCGAACCTATTGCCATCCGCTTCAAGGTCGAGCCCCACCTCGTAACGTACGGCCGGCCCCGCCATCCGCAGCCTCACCTCGAGCCGGGCAAGGCTCTTGCGGCGCGGCGTGAGCCGATCGATGACCATCACGACGCCTTTGGCGCGCAGTTTTTTGTGCTGTGCCCGTAGCTGATTCGCAAGGGCAATCAGCCCAAGCACAGCGATGATGCCGACAAAGACGTCGAGAACGATGATGGCAGCCACGTCGTCCTAGATAACACCATCCGAATTGGCGTCGCCCGCCGGCTAGGCCTTCGCCGGGATGCGCACCCGCTCGGCCTCTGCGAGAATCGGGGAGCTATGAGACGCCCGCCGATGCTGTTAAGCGTCGCCGTCATGATCGCCATCGCCGCGCCGGCGCACGCCAACGCTGACGGCAACGATCAATCCTTTCTCGTCGCCCTCCAGCAGGCCGGGCTGACGTATCAGGACCCCGACCGCGCTGTAGCGGCCGGCAAACAGGTGTGCGATTTGGTCGGCGGGGGAATGACCGGAGTGGACATCGTCAAGAACCTGGAGCAGTACAACCCGGGGTTCGCGGGCGATGGTGCGGCCAAGTTCACGGCGATCGCGGCCGAGGCGTACTGCCCCACCGCCCTCGCCCGCGTGCGTCAAGACGCAGCGCTTGCAGCCCTAGGGCGCTGACCGACATTCGGCGCACGGTCGAGCCGCGGGCAATACGCGGCAATACGCTAAGTGATTGTGGGCGTTTATACGGGGCCGTTGACGTGGTCCGCTGTGGTTCAGACCTGGCATCCGGACCTGGTCTCCGCGTTGATAATCGTGTTGCTGGCCAGCGCGTATGCATGGTGCTACCGGCACAACCGAAACGCCGGGAAGCCGGCCACACCCGTGCAGGCTGGATGTTTTGCCGTCGGCATGGTGCTGTGGTTGCTGGCCACGACAAGCGTGATCGGCGCCTATGCCTACGTTCTGTTCTGGATGCGTGCGCTACAGGTACTGGTGTTGCTCTACGTCGTGCCGTTCTTCCTCGCGCAGGCCAAACCGGTCACTGTCGTCCGCACCGCACTGGGCCCCGCTGGCCGCGACCGCATTGACCGACTGTTGGCGAGTCCGCTCGCCCGGGTGCTCGCACACCCATTCACCACGTCGTTGGCGATGCTCGCCTCGCCGTGGCTGCTCTACCTGACGCCGTGGTACACCGCGGCACTTGACAGCGAATGGATCGGCGCGCCTACTCGAATCCTTCTGGTAGCCATAGGGTTTGGCTATTTCTATGCCAGACTGCAAGCAGACCCCGTTCCCCACAGGTATTCTCAGTTGGTTTCGTTGCTCATCACCGTCGCCGAGACCCTCGGCGACGGACTCCTGGGGTTGGTCATCTGGCAGGGCTCTTTGATCGCCGAGGCGTATTACTCTGGGCTGCACCGCTCTTGGGGCCCGGATCAGCGATTGGACCAGACCATCGGCGCCGGTGTCTTGTGGATCCTCGGTGACGTGGTCGGGGTGCCGTTTGTGCTGCTGTTGATGCGCGCGCTGTCCCGCGACGAAAAGGCACACGCGGCCCGGGTCGACGCCGAGCTGGATACGGCGAACGCGGCCGAGAACGAGGGTGCCGCCCCGTCGGGATTGTGGTGGGAAAACGACCCGCAACTGCGTGAGCGATTTCGTCGAGGCTAGCCGCCGATGTGCACGCAAAAAGACTGTGGCGCAGCGATTTACGCGGCTCGCGCCGTCCATGTAAAGCTGTGCATCTCGGGAATTCGTGGCGCCAGCGCCGAAGCCACGTCGCGACCGATGTGGTCGGCTGCCGCCAGCGCAGTATCGGGGTCGAGGAAGCCTTCGACTTCGACGCGCAGGGTCCGCCCGGTCCAGCGGGCCCGGGCATGCGCATGCGTGACACCGGGCACGCTGGTGGCGACGGATTCGGCGGTCGTGATGATTGCCGGATCGACGCCATCGAGTAGGCGGTGAGCGATATCGGCGGTGACTTCCCAGCCGACATGGCAGATGAATCCGGTCACGACGATTCCAGCGACCGCGTCAGCCCAACCCCAGCCGAGTGCCACGCCGATCAGCCCGAGCATCGCCCCGGCCGAGGACAACGCATCCAGCCACGAATGCTTGGCGTCGGCCATCATGGTCGCGGACCGGATCCGGCGGCCCACGACCAACTTGTAACGGGCGACAAGTTGATTGCCCGCGATGCCCACGGCCGCCGCGGTGATGCCCCAGCCCACGTGGCCGGTGCCGCCATGGCGGAGCAGCTTCGTGACACTTTCAAAACCGGCGACGAGAGCGCTACCCCAAATCACCAGAGCCACACCGAGTCCGGCGAGGTCTTCGGCGCGTTCGTAGCCGTAGGGATAGCGCTCGGTGGGAATTTTGCGGGAGGCCCGAAACCCGATGAAGACCAGGGCGCTGGTCGAGACATCCGACAAATTGTGCAGCGCATCGCCTAGCAGGGCGACCGACCCAGACACCAGCGCCATCGCCAATTCGATGAGCCCGGTCAGCGTCAGTCCGATGGCACTGACCGCGACCGCGCGGTTAGCCTGCCGGCGCTCGCTCACGTCGTCCACTGCGGTGGCCAGAGGAAAACTTGCCGCTGGGTCCCGGACTCCACTGATCAGATGCATACAGGTAAGCATGCCCGCGCGAGCGGCGGTGCCCAACTCCGCCGGCTGGGTAGCGCCGACAACCGGACAGACTGATGCGGGACCCGGGTGGGTCCCCGCATCGATGGTGGTCGCTGTCAGGTCGAGGTGACGTACTGCGGGCAGTAGGCCGAAGCGGCGTCGACCGCGAACGTCTTGGCGCTCTTGCTGCTCAGACCCGTCGACTGGGCAACCGCGCTGATGACCTCCTGGCTCGAGTGGCCGTTGTCGAGGGCTTTGCAGACGGCGTGTCCATCGTTGATGGCGCGCGCCGCGCTGGGCGGCGTGATCCCGTCGGCTTGCAGCTGAGCTAGGAAAGCGTCATCGACCGAGGTCGCGCCCGCGGTGCCGGCGAAGCCGAGCGCGGCCAGGCCGAGAGCGCCGGCGGTCAGGGTGGTGCGGGCCACGGAGGCTGGGAAGCGGCCAGTGAACATTGGGGTTCTCCTTGTGCTGATCTGAGTTGGTGGTGGGCGCTGTTTGCGTCGACAACAGAATCAGCACAAGACCTTTATGGATTCTCAATAAATTCTTGACGGAATCTCAGCAAACCGTGCCGGCTGGGCTGAAGTGTCGCTTGCCACCGTTGTGGGACGACCACATTGCCAGTCGTGGGACCACCGACAGCGGTACAGAAGTGGAATCGGTTATTCACGCTGTTGATTGGCGGATCTAGTTCCTGAACAACCGGCATTCGGCATTACCGTGACGTGCGGTTGGCATTGATCTCCTCGTGGTGCGCCATGGCCCACTCGGCGAGGGAGATCACCAGCGGTAGCAGTGTCCGCCCGAGTTCGGTCAACTCGTACTGGACTCGCGGTGGCACCTCGGCGTAGGCCCTGCGGTCCACCAGGCCATCCTCGACCAGGTGCTTGAGCGTCAGGGTGAGCATCCGCTGCGAAATGCCTGCCACGGTCTCCTCCAGCCCGCCGAACCGCATCGGCCCGTCACGCAGCGTGCCGATTACCAGCAGACTCCACTTGTCGCCGATGCGATCGAGGACCTCCCGGACCGCACCGCCCTCGGGTATCCGCATCGTCTTCCGTGTGATGTGCGTCATATCGAAGCTTCCTTCCTGGATACGTACATCGATGTGCCTTTTGTCGCTGCCCCAGCGCTGACACACGATGTGGCTACGCACAAATGGTAAGGATTGGGGAATACCATGAACATCGCACTGTGGGCCGTGCAGGGCCTGCTCACACTCGTCTATCTCGCCGCGGGCGGGCTCAAGGTCGTTCGGCCGCGCGAACAACTCGTGGCATCGGGCCGACTCGACTGGATGAAGGACAACTCGGACGCGGCCGTCAAGGCCGTCGGCGCGGTCGAGATCCTCGGCGCGCTCGGCCTGATCCTGCCCGAGGCGACCGGCATCGCCCGCATCCTGACCCCGATCGCTGCAGTCGGCCTGGTCATCGTGCAGATCGGCGCACTGCGCGTGCACCTGACTCGTAACGAGCGACAACCTTTGCCAATCAACGTGCTTCTCCTGCTGCTCGCGGCCTTCGTCGCGATCGGCCGATTCGTGAGCTGAGTCCTCTCGGCCAGGATGGTGCTGATGTGATCTTCCGCGCTGGTTGCCCTGCCCACTCATCGGCATAGGTTGTTCAGCTGCTGTCGCCATGATCGGTCCGCATAGGAGATCTGGAACATGATCTCCCGCCTCATCACGTGCTGCCAGTGGTCCCACGACTGGCAATGTGGTGGTCCCACAACGGTCGCAAACGACACAAGCCGCTCGAGCAAGGATGTATCGGGCGGTTAACTGGCTGGTGATGTCGGTCCAGCGCCAGAGTCGTGGTGGTGATCGTTGGTGTCCCGGCACTCGCCAGGTCGTTTCCAGCGCGACGCAAATTGCGTTCGTGGTCGCCCCGTGAGCCACTTGTATCTCAATAGTGACTAATGTATCGATAGCCACGTTTGTATCGTTGGTAACATGAAACGGATGGCGTCTCTGGCCGCAATAACCATGCTGGCGACCGCAGGTTTTTAGCGTCGCTCAAGTCGGGGCTAGGCGGCAAAAGGGGAGCATTCGGGGTGTTTGCCTTGTCGCTTGGCGGCTCAACCAACGGGAGAAAAGTGGATAGCACTACGGAATTAATCACCCTGGCGGAAGCCGTTGTGAGGGGCGATAACGTCGATCCGGATCGATTGTGCAGGGCTGCTATCGCGGTCGCGGACAATCCGCCGGAGGACCAGGACCTGGCTCGTTTCGCCGACCTTTTGATTGATGCATCGTTTGGATGGGCTCGGTTTAATGGGTCGCGGCTGAGATTAGCGACCGCTGTGCGGGCCTACGCGTTAGCGGCGTCTCTAGTGGCGGCCGATAAATAAGCGCAACTTCGGGACGTTACCGCCAGCCGGCCGGTAGGTCGGTTATGTGATTGGGGCAGAAGTCGTGAGCCGCCTCAGACATGACATTACGTGCGTCCTCAGCCGACATCTTGGCGCGCAGCAGCATGAAGGCGTATTCGGCTGGCGCGTAACCCAATTGGGGGCCCGATGGATCGTCCATCAGCTGGCATGCCTCTTTCTCCTGGCTGCTGTCGGCATGCGCGATGCCCGGCCCGGACAGCGAGGCCAGACCGACGAGCCCGCCGGTGGCGATTTTCGTAGTGATCCTCACTAGTGTCACCTTCAGTCGCTCAGGCGCGCCCGACGATCTCTCGTGCCGCATTGATAACTTGCGCCTTGGACTCGTCCGGAGTCGTTGGATGAGGCACCCCTTCGCTCAGATTCCTTATGCTGCTACAGGATTGAAGTGCGATGGCGAGCACCCCCGCTACAACGAAGGCGGCCACCGAACGCCACGTGGTGGCGCTGATCCTCTCCAAGGTGTTCATAGATATGTGCAATGGTAATGCTCTCTTGTAGGGCGTCGGAGAGCCTTTGGGTCGAATCGATCTGGTAGCACCCACGCACTCGCGCCAACGCGGGCAGTAACTGATTGCGGGCCTTAGCCTTCCAGCTAGGCAAAGGCGATCGGTCAGGGCCGCTGGATTTCCTTGCTGATATCAACCGGGGCTGTGGAGCCGTCGGTGCGGTGATCGGACGTGTCGCGGCATTCGCCGTTGATATCGGCCCCGACGTGACGGACGAGATCCACAGAGGGGGGAGGGTTGGGTGCAATAGTCAGGATTATGTTCACACCGTTCTTCCGCAGCGTCGGCCCATGCGACACGAAATCGGAGTTGGTGCTCCAACCATCAGCGACTAGCCCTTTGATCACTGCCTGCGGATCGGCGGGTTTGTTGTGCGGGACGTCGGGCATCCAGAACGACAAGTCGACGACCCCTCGAAATGGGGCCTCTCCCTGGTCATTACACGATTCGTAGCTGAACGTGGCCTCGGTCACCTGGGCATGCAGGGCATTGACGATGTCGCGGGCGGCGTCGACGACCTGCGCGCGGGCCTGCAGCGCGGGCATCGGACGACTCACGACCTCACCACACCCGCCGAGCACTAGGCCGATGCTCACCGCCGCCACGCCGGTTCTGGCTGCCAAAGTCCACACTCGTCACTTCCCTTCCAGTGCCTGATGCGTAGCGGTTGCCGTTATCCCGTTGGGGCGCTATGGGTGTGTCCAGTGGTCGCTGTCCGCCACGCTTCAGGGTCGACCCATTCCGGCAAACCGTATTCGCCGCGGTGGTGCGCGGTCATGCCGTCGTGTTGCAGTGCATCACCATGGGCGGAAACCACATCGGCCATGCTGAACAGCGACTCCGAACCTTTGTCGAAGTAGTGGGAATGATCGAAGATCGGGTTCCCGGTGTATCGGGGGTTTTCGGCGTCAAATCGGGTGGAGCCGAAACCGTCAACTGCTGGGTCGTCACCGAGTCCTCCGAGGGTTGGACCTATCAGGCCGGGCCCTGTCACATGACCAGGTGACCACGTCACCGCATCGCCTGAGGCGGCCCCGACGTAGAGATGCCCGCCGGGTGCCAGATGGAAGTCGGCGGCGGAATGCGCCAGATCAGTGCCCGGCGAGCCGACCAGCACCACGTCATCGGTGTGCATCCCGTACGCTGCCGCCGCATCGGAAACGACGGTGGATCCGTAGGAGTGGCCAACCACCGTCATGTGCGACTGCGCCCCCAGGTGGGTGACCGGCAAAGCGTTGACATCGGCGGCCAATGACTGGGCTCCGGTACGGGCCATGTTCGGCTCGTAAAGACCCGGGTCCGCAACGGTATTCGGGGCGTCGTAGCCGACCCACATCACCACGGCGGTCTCCTTGCCCCACTCAGCGCGGGAAGACTCCTCGTACAGGCGCAGGCCGTCAGGGTTAGACAGGGTTCCTTCGCGCACGCCGGTGCCCAATCCCTTGACCAAGACCGCGGTGTTGGCCGCGGTGTCGGGGTTGCCGATCGCGATGGCCCCAGCCCCCTCTCCGCCGAACGCCTTGGGCTGATACTTCAACAAATACACAGGCGGGTGGCGCCCCCACGCGTCCACAGCCCTTGACGATGTATTAAGACCGTTTCTTGTCTGGACGGCGTTGTTGTAGCGCATGATCGCAGTCGGGGACAACCCGTACTTGCCCGGGTCGTTGAGTATGTCGTTGACAGACTCGCCGTTGTTCTTGGCGATGTCCTCCACGCGATGAAGGTCGTCGTTCATTACGGCCTCATTGATATCGCTGCGGGCGCTGACAGGCACACCGTTGAGATTGCCGAGCTCTTCGGGGTGCTCAGCGATGAGGTGCTGTCGCTCCTCCGGCGTTAAAGATGTCCACCACTTGTGCACGTCCTCTGCACTGGTACCTGGTGGCGGAATCTTTGTATCCGCGTCCACCCCCCGCAGAATCCCCTCGTCGTCGTACCTGTCGGCGCGCAGTGTGACCGTTGCTCTTTGCAAGTATGCGGAGTAGCCGTCGCGTAGCGATATGAGTTGGCCCAGCGTTGATTTGGTGTCGTCGATGGCTTGTTGTTCAAGGCTAGAGATCAGCGCATCCAGTGCGCGTCGATAACCCTCGGTGAGGTGGATGTCTTTCTCCTCTTCCACCGCTTGGCCGATTTCGTTGTCGAGCTGCTGGAGTTGACCTTCCAGAGTGGAGATCAGCCCTGCGCCGGTTCGCTGTGCT
>DASZLQ010000189.1:0-10493 GCA_035552295.1 Mycobacterium sp.
TAAGCGTGATCTGGTACTCGTGCCCCTCCGGCAGGAAGAACGGGAAAGTGTGCGAATGCGGCTTCGCCGAAATGGTCGCCAGCAGACCGTTGATCAGGAACGCCAGCGCGCCGGCCGCGGCGACCGGGGTGAACAGTCCCAACACCAGCAGCGCGGCCGCGACGAGCTCACCGCCGGCGCTGACGTAGGCGAGGAGGTCGGCATGCTGGTAGCCCGCATCGGACAGTGAGTTCTTGAACCCGCTCACCCCCTGGCCGCCCCACCAGCCGAACAGCTTCTGCAGCGCATGGGCGCCCAGCACCACTCCGAGCCCGACCCGCAAAACCAGCAAACCGAGATGCTGAGTGCCACGCCTGCCGAGCGCGGTGTGCCGCTCGTCGTCGTCGGCCGCATCGATCTCGGCGGGCTCAGCCGCTGAGGTGCCGGACGTCGGCTGCGCCTGGACGTAAGGCAAAGGCTCCTGCTGGTCGAGGAGGTGGTACCCCGAGCCGCCGGGGTCACCCGCCGGACCGGGGTCCTGGTAGGGGATCACGGTGGTGGTTCCGAAATCGCCCGGGTACCCGACTGGCGTCAGGTCGTCTTCCGGATCGACCACACGCGCCGTGGCGGGGCGTGCCGGGATCGGCTCCTGGGCTTCCTCGGGCCGTTGCCAATGTCCGTCATTAGGTTGACTGGTCACGCGTGTCAGGGTAAGGGCATTCGGCCCTGAATTGGGGATTTGAGCGGCGCTTTCGCTAGGCAATCGGCACTTACCCTGCCAAATAGGCCCAGATGGGAACCAAAGGTCTCGCCATCATTCCGAAACGGTGAACGCCCGCTTACAACCAGCCGCCGCAGGGGGTGATCCCACGGATTTCCAGACACCACAACGGGCAGGTCTGTGGCGGCGGTGCCCGCAATGTCCGTAGCCTGTCGATCATGCGACTCGGGCGATCAGGGCGGTCGGTTCGGTGCGGGCTCGCTGCGCTTTCCGCGGTGATGTTGGTATCGAGCGGCTGCGCACGATTTGACGACGCGCAGTCTCAGCCGTTCACCACCAACCCGGAACTCAAGCCCCAGCCCAGCTCGACGCCTCCCCCGCCGCCGCCGCTGCCGCCCACACCGTTCCCCAAGGCGTGCCCCGCGCCCGGGGTGATGCAGGGCTGTCTGGAGAGCACCAGCGGCCTGATCATGGGGCCCGACAGCAAAACCGCGTTGGTCGCCGAGCGCACCACCGGGGCGGTCAAGGAGATCTCCGTCAACGCCGAGCCGAAGGTCAAAATGGTCATCCCGGTCGACCCGTCCGGCGACGGCGGCCTGATGGATATCGTGCAGTCGCCTACCTATACGCAAGACCGCCTGATGTACGCCTACATCAGTACGCCCACTGACAACCGGGTGATCCGTATCGCCGACGGCGACATCCCGAAGGACATCCTGACCGGGATTCCCAAGGGCGCCACCGGGAACGCCGGAGCCTTGGTCTTCACCAGCCCCACCACGCTGGTCGTGCTGACCGGCGATGCGGGCAACGCGGCCATGGCCGCCGATCCCAAATCGTTGGCCGGCAAAGTCCTGCGCATCGAGCAGCCGACCACCATCGGCCAAGCACCGCCGACGACGGCACTGTCCGGCGTCGGCTCGGGCGGCGGCCTGTGTATCGACCCCGTCGACGGCTCGATGTATGTCGCCGACCGCACCCCCACCGCCGACCGGTTGCAGCGCATCACCAAGACCTCCGAGGTCTCCACGGTGTGGACCTGGCCGGACAAGCCCGGCGTAGCGGGATGCGCGGCCATGGACGGGACGGTGCTGGTCAACCTGATCAACACGAAGTTGACGGTGGCGGTCCGGCTCGCGCCGAACACGGGCGCGGTGACCGGTGAACCCGACGTCGTTCGCAAGGACACCCACGCCCACGCGTGGGCATTGCGGATGTCGCCGGATGGAAACGTCTGGGGCGCCACCGTCAACAAGACCGCCGGCGACGCCGAGAAGCTCGACGACGTGGTGTTCCCGTTGTTCCCGCAGGGTGGCGGCTTCCCGCGCAACAACGACGACAAGACCTAGCCGGACGACCTAGCCCTGCCCGCAGGCCGCCAGGACCAGTTCACGCACCCGCGCCGCGTCAGCCTGCCCGCGGGTGGCCTTCATCACCGCACCGACGATGGCTCCCGCCGCGGCCACCTTGCCGCCGCGAATCTTCTCCGCCACATCGGGATTGGCGGCAAGGGCTTCGTCGACCGCGGCCTGTGTCACCGAGTCGTCGCGCACCAGCTCCAAGCCGCGAGCGGTCATCACCTGCTCGGGTTCGCCCTCCCCGGCCAGCACGCCCTCTACGACTTGGCGGGCCAGCTTGATGGACAGCTTTCCCTCGTCGACCAGTGCGATCACCGCGGCGACCTGGGCCGGGCTGATGGCCAGTTCGTCCAAAGCGATGTTCGCCTCATTGGCCTTCTGCACCAGGAAGTTTCCCCACCATGCGCGTGCCTGCTCGCTGGATGCGCCGTGCTTGACGGTCGCGGTGACCAATTCCACCGCGCCCGCGTTGACCAGATCGCGCATCACCTCGTCGGAAAGACCCCACTCCTGCTGAATCCGCTTGCGGCTCAACCACGGTAGCTCTGGAATGGTCTGCCGCAGCTGCTCAACCAGTTCGCGGCTGGGCGCGACGGGTTCCAGGTCGGGTTCGGGGAAATAGCGATAGTCCTGGGCCGTCTCCTTGGCGCGGCCCGGGCTGGTGTAGCCGGACTCGTGAAAGTGTCTGGTCTCCTGGGTGATTCGACCGCCGGACGCCAAGATGGCCCCTTGGCGCTGCATTTCGTAGCGCACGGCGACCTCGACGCTTTTCAGCGAGTTGACGTTCTTGGTCTCTGTCCGGGTGCCGAACTCGGCCGTCCCGATCGGCTTCAGCGACACGTTGGCGTCACAGCGCATCGAGCCCTGGTCCATCCTGACATCGGAAACTTCCAACGCGCGCAACAGATCTCGCAATGCCGTCACATAGGACCGAGCGATCTGCGGCGCCCGAGCCCCGGCCCCGACGATGGGCTTGGTGACGATTTCGATCAGTGGCACGCCGGCACGGTTGTAGTCGATCAGCGAGGTCGTCGCGCCGTGGATGCGGCCCGTCTCACTCCCGATGTGCGTGAGTTTGCCAGTGTCTTCCTCCATATGCGCGCGCTCGATGTCCACCCGCCAGGTGGTGCCGTCTTCCAGTGGTGCGTCGAGGTAGCCGTTGATGGCGATCGGCTCGTCGTACTGCGAAATCTGGTAGTTCTTCGGCATGTCCGGATAGAAGTAGTTCTTCCGGGCGAAGCGGCACCAGGGCACGATCTCGCAGTCGAGGGCGAGTCCGATGCGGACCGCCGACTCAACTGCGGTCCGGTTGAGCACCGGCAGCGAACCGGGCAGCCCCAGACAGACCGGGCACACCTGAGTGTTGGGCTCGGCGCCGAATGCGGTCGCGCAGCCGCAGAACATTTTGGTCGCGGTGGACAGCTCGACATGCACCTCAAGGCCGAGCACCGGATCAAAGCGCGCGACGACGTCGCCGTAATCCAGCAGGTCAGCGCCCGCAGCCTGGGGCGCCCCAGCGGCAACAGTCATGCGGTCGATCCTAATGGTGACCGCGTAGACCGCCGGGCCGGGCGCTATGGGTCACCGATCAGGAGTGCTGTGGCGCCCGCGGGCCCCTAGCGGATGTGCTGCTCGATGCGCCCGCCGGGGACCATGTCGGCCAGCGCGGCTGCCAGCTCCAGGTAACTGCGCCGGCTTTCCTTGCTCAATCGATCCAGGCCGATCTCTTTGCCTTCATGCACATGCCGATCGAACGGCAACTCCACGGTGGCGGCGACGCGAGCGGACAACTCCTCGAGTTCCTTGGCCGCCACGGCGCCTGGCTTGGCCGGCTCGATGTGGTTGACCGCAAGCACCGTCGACTTCATCAGCCGCTGATACCCGTTGTTGCACAACCACTCCAGCGTTGTCCTGGTCTTTCGTATTGCATCGATGGAGGCGCTGGTGACCACCACGAGAGCCCGTGACTCCGGCAGAACAGCGTCCATCACGGCCGAATTGACCGCCTTGACGCAGTCGACCAACATCACCGAATAGTGGTTCCGCAGAATCGAGAACGCTTTGACGAAGTCGTGTCGCTCCAGTCTCCAGTCGGTGCGCGCATAGTCCGGCAGCCCGAGCACTTCCAGCCCGAAGCTGTTCATGTAGGTATGTGCCCGGATGCCCCGGTATTGCGTGACCGAGTGGTCCAGCAGCAGGTCGGCCATGCTCAGCGGGTTACGGCGGCCGTGCCGGTCCGCCAGGTCCCCGGCGTCGATGTCGACGGCGATCACCCGGTCGCCGCGCACCTGGGCGAAGGTCGAGCCGAGCGCCTCGACCACCGCGGTCTTGCCGACACCACCTTTGGAGTTGAGGACCGCGATGGGAAATACGCCGCCCAGGACGGTACGGATGCGGTCCTGTTGCTCGTGTTTGTAGGTCCTGCCTTTGCCCGGGCCCAGATCGATCCCGGTAATGCGACGGATCAAATCTCGCCAGTTGAACCCGTCCGAGCCCGCGGGACCCTGCTGGTCGAAGCCGTCGAGCGCCGTCCCGCCCCGCGTCAGCTCACGGCGAAACGGTTCAGACACCCGCCGTGCCGGGGCACTCGCCGGTGGCGGCGCCGGCACATCCGGCCTGGACCGCTGCCGGCGCCCGGACGCACCGCCGCGGTAGGGCTCCGGCGCGGTGACTGCCGTTGGGTCGGCGTCGGCGCGCAACGAAGGCGCAGGTGGCGGACGACCCCCCGGGCCTGCCGGCCCCGCCTGCGCGACGGACTGCTGAACTACTCCGCGAACCGAACCGCGGTTGCTCATACTCCCGGTATAACCCTTTAGGACTCGCGGTTAAACCACGAAAATGTGCCCATCCGGCGGGACCGGGCACTTCCGGCGCCAAATTCAGCCGAGCGTTGAGTCGCGGCTACCGGATGTTTGCCGTTCCCGTGGGCTTAACCGAAGAAAGCGGCCGCGTCGTCGTAGCGGCTTTCGGGCACTAGCTTGAGTTGGCGCACGGCATCCGCCAGCGGCACCCGGCCGATGTCCTGGCCGCGGAGCGACACCATCTGGCCGTACTCACCGGCGTGCGCCGCGTCGGCGGCGTTGACCCCGAACCGGGTGGCCAGCACCCGGTCGTAGGCCGTCGGGGTACCACCCCGCTGGACGTGGCCCAGCACGGTCACCCGGACTTCCTTGTTGATTCGCTGCTCTACTTCGGCGCCCAGCTGGGCGGCCACGCCGGTGAAGCGCTCATGGCCAAACTCGTCAATTCCACCTTCGCGCAACGCAATCGAGCCAGGGATTGGCTTGGCTCCCTCGGCGACCACACAGATGAAGTGCGAATCCCCGCGCTGGAAGCGCCTTTTGACGAGGCGGCACACTTCCTCGACATCGAAGGGCTGCTCGGGTATCAGCGTCATGTGTGCGCCGGAGGCCAGTCCGGCGTTCAGCGCGATCCATCCAGCATGCCTGCCCATCACCTCCACCAGCATCACGCGCTGGTGTGATTCGGCGGTGCTGTGTAACCGGTCGATGGCTTCGGTGGCCACCGTCAACGCGGTGTCATGGCCGAAAGTCACGTCGGTGCAATCGATGTCGTTGTCAATGGTTTTCGGCACACCGACGACGGGCACGTTCTCCTCGGACAGCCAGTGCGCGGCCGTCAGGGTGCCTTCACCGCCGATGGGGATGAGCACATCGATGCCGTTGTCGTCCAGGGTCTGTTTGATCTGGTTCAGCCCGGCCTGCAATTTGTCGGGGTGCACGCGCGCGGTGCCCAGCATCGTTCCGCCCTTGGCGAGCAGCCGGTCGTTGCGGTCGTCGTTGGCCAGCTGCATGCGCCGGTTCTCCAGCAACCCGCGCCACCCGTCCTGGAATCCGACCACCGACGAGCCGTATCGGGAGTCACAGGTGCGCACCACCGCCCGGATAACGGCGTTGAGTCCGGGACAGTCGCCGCCCCCGGTGAGAATTCCGATCCGCATGCCCTTATCTTGCCCTGGGGCGGCTTAGGTAGCGCGAACAGACGCAGAATCGCCCAAAACGGCAAGCACGTTTTAGTGCGATTCTGCGTCTGCTCGCAAGTCAGATGGCCGACGGCAGGGGTCCGCGGGCGGCCTCATAAGCCGCGCCCACTCGGTAGAGCCGATCGTCTGCCAGGGCGGGCGCCATGATCTGCAGTCCTACCGGCAGGTCGTCATCCGGGGACAGTCCCGACGGCACCGACATGCCGCAGTGGCCGGCCAGGTTCAGCGGCAGCGTGCACAGGTCGAACAGGTACATCGCCAGCGGATCGTCGACCTTTTCGCCCAGGCCGAACGCGGTGGTCGGTGTCGCCGGGGACACCAGAACGTCGACGGACCGGTAGGCCTCGTCGAGGTCGCGGGCGATCAACGTGCGCACCTTTTGCGCCTGGTTGTAGTAGGCGTCGTAGTAGCCCGCCGAGAGAGCGTAGGTGCCGATCATGATGCGCCGCTTGACCTCCGGACCGAAACCGGCCGCCCGGGTCAGCGCCATCACTTCCTCGGCGCTGTGCGTGCCGTCGTCACCGACCCGCAACCCGTAACGCATCGCGTCGAAGCGCGCCAGATTGCTCGACACCTCCGACGGCAGGATCAAGTAGTAGGCGGCCAGCGCGTGATCGAAGTGCGGGCAGTCGACTTCGCTCACCTCGGCACCCAGCGCCCTCAGCTGCTCGACCGCGGCCTGAAACGACGACAGCACGCCCGGTTGGTAGCCCTCGCCGCGCAGCTGCTTGACCACCCCGATGCGCACGCCGCGCAAATCACCGGCCGCACCGGCTGTGGCGGCGCCCACCACGTCGGGCACCTCGGTGCCGACGGATGTCGAGTCGCGGGCGTCGTATCCGGCGATCACCCGATGCAGCAGCGCGGTGTCGAGCACCGTGCGCGCACACGGGCCGCCCTGGTCCAGCGACGACGCGCAGGCCACCAGCCCGTAGCGGGACACCGTGCCATAAGTGGGTTTGACCCCGACGGTCGCCGTCAGCGCGGCCGGCTGACGGATGGAGCCGCCGGTGTCGGATCCGATGGCCAGCGGCGCCTGGAACGCCGCCAGCGCCGCAGCGCTGCCCCCGCCGGAGCCACCGGGCACCCGATCGACGTTCCAGGGATTGCGGGTCGGGCCGTAGGCGGAGTTCTCGGTTGACGAGCCCATCGCGAACTCGTCCATGTTGGTTTTGCCCAGGATCGGGATGCCCGCGGCGCGCAACCGGGCGGTGACGGTGGCGTCATACGGCGAGCGCCAGCCCTCGAGGATTTTGGACCCGCAGGTCGTCGGCATGTCGGTGGCGGTGAACACGTCCTTGAGCGCCAGCGGCACCCCGGCCAGCGCCGACGGCGGCCGCTCGCCTGCAGCCAGTGCCTTGTCGACGGCCGCCGCCGCTGACAGTGCCTCGTCGGCCGCCACGTGCAAAAACGCGCGGTACCGGTCGTCGGTTGCCTCGATCTGGTCCAGGCACGCCTGGGTGATCTCGACCGAGGACACCTCCTTGGCGGCGATCTTGGCTGCCAGCGTCGCGGCGTCGGACCGGATGAGCTCCGTCACTGGCTCTCCCCCAGGATCTGGGGGACGGCGAAGCGGCCGTCGACGGCTTTGGGCGCCTCGGCCAGCGCCTCCTGCTGCGTCAGGCACGGCGCCGTCTCGTCCGGGCGGGTGACGTTGACGTCCTTGAGTGGGTTGTCGGTCGGTTCGACGCCGGTGACATCGACCGCCTGGATCTGGCTGACGTGGGTCAGGATGGCGTCGAGTTGGCCGGCGAAGCTGTCCAGCTCGGCGTCGGTCAACGCCAGCCGGGCCAACCTGGCAAGGTGCGCCACCTCGTCGCGGGAGATCTGGGACACGAGCGAAAAGCCTACCTAGGGGCGAACGTGAGGCTTTCGAGCCGGTCAGGCCCGCCCGCCGAAATGCCGTGGATACATCACTGTGCGACAGTGGGCGCGTGCCGTCGTATCTGTTACGCATCGAGCTGCGGGATCGCCCCGGCAGCCTGGGCTCACTGGCCGTCGCGCTCGGTTCAGTGGACGCCGACATCCTGTCGCTCGACGTGGTGGAGCGCAGCTCGGGTTATGCGACCGACGACCTGGTCATCGAACTGCCGTTGGGGGCGATGCCCGACACCTTGATCACCGCCGCCGAATCGCTGCCCGGGGTCCGGGTGGACAGCGTGCGTCCGCATACCGGCCTGCTGGAAGCGCACCGCGAGCTCGAGCTGCTCGACCATGTCGCCGCGGCCGCCGACAACGCGTCCCGGCTGAAGGTTCTGGTCGACGAGGCGCCCAAGGTGCTGCGCGTGAGCTGGTGTGCGGCATTGCGCAGTTCCGACGGAGAGCTGCAGCGACTCGCCGCCAGCCCGGGCGCTCCGGAAACCAAGGCGGATTCGGCGCCGTGGCTGCCTATTGAGCACGCCGCGACACTCGACGGTACCGCCGAATGGGTGCCGCAGGCCTGGCGCGACATGGACACCACGATGGTCGCCGCGCCGCTGGGCGATCCGCACACGGCGGTGGTGCTGGGCCGTCCGGGCCCTGAATTCCGGCCGTCGGAGGTGGCCCGGCTGGGTTACCTGGCCGGAATCATGGCCACCATGTTGCGCTGACCCGCGCGACCTACTACCAGTTTAGTGACACACAACTACGCCGAGTTATGTTTGGCTGCAATAGCTTTCGTCGTCCAGCTGGCGATCTATTGGCCCGTTTTCGCACTGCCATCCACAAAGCTCGCACTTGCGGGAACGTTAACAGATCACCGTTTCGCTTCGGGACGAGCTTGGTGCATTGGCATGCGCCACACCCACCTCAGCACCTGGGGCCCGCGACATGGGAGTCGTGTCCCAACTTCGCCTCGCATTAACGTGACCTCGCCACAACTGGGCGCTGTTTCAAGCGACGCTCCGCGATCAAGGCCTACACCAGTGCCGGTAGAGGCCGCGGGATCACCGACTGGAATGACTACCCACCCGAGAACTTGGCGTTCTTGCGCCGCACAGGCGACCCTTCAGGTTTGCGATCCTGAGTAGCTGAATGGTTAGGTTCGTGGCCCCTAGCATGGGGAGGATCCCGATATACGTTCGCAGGGAGGGTGTGCGTCCGTGTAGCTGTTCAATGCTGCCGAACACATAGAAACATCCGATGGTGAAAATGGCGGCGGGGATGGAGTACGCCATTAAGGATCTACGCTCAGCAATGATTTGCGTCGCATAATCTATCTCATCGGTCGACATGGGTTCGCCTTTGCGCAACTTATTTAAGACCATCCTGACGCTCCCGACTTTTTCGCTCAGCGGAGTGGGTGCGCGTCCCAGAAGCCGTTGTACGAAAGCGCAGGCAACAGTGCCGAACACCAATTCGGCCACGAAGGCAAGTGCCGTCAGATAACCAAATACGCTCGAATTCATTGTTTCACTCCTTTGCGCCGTCGTCGCCTCTTTGAATCACGCCCTGACCCGCTTCCGAACTCGCTTCGGCGATGGGACGCAATCGGTGTGTCTGACCAGACGATCCCTCGTCAACCGCTGCGATCAGCTATCCGTTTGTTGACGTCGTTGTCGTTGTGGGGTCGGGGAGCCCGGGCCCGTCGTCGTCATCCCATAGCAGCAGTTGGCGAACCGCCGGACGCGGCCCGTAGGGCCGCAGCATCTGGCTGGCCGGGCGGGAGCGCACGCGTTGGGGCCACCAGAACCAGCGACCCAGAAGCGTCGCGATGGAGGGGGTCATGAACGATCGCACAATGAGGGTGTCGAACAGCAGGCCGAGCGCGATGGTGGTGCCGACCTGGCCGATTGCCCGTAGATCGCTGAACACGAAGGAGGCCATGGTGGCGGCGAATACGAGTCCGGCTGAGGTGACGACCGAGCCGGAGCCGGCCATCGCGCGGATGATGCCGGTCTTCAGACCGGCATGAATTTCCTCCTTGAACCGGGAGATCAGCAGCAGGTTGTAGTCAGATCCCACCGCCAGGAGCAGGATGATCGATAGCGCCAGCACGATCCAGAGCAATTGGATGCCGAGGATGTCTTGCCACACCAGCACCGATAGCCCGAACGACGCCCCTAGTGACAGCGCCACGGTGCCCACGATGACGATCGCGGCGACCAGGCTTCGGGTAACGAACACCATAATGAGCAGAATCAGGCTCAGTGCGGCGATGCCGGCGATCATCAGGTCGTATTTCGCGCCTTCACTGATGTCTTTGTAGGTGGCCGCGGTGCCGCCGATATAGATGTTGGAGTCTCCCAAGGGGGTGTTCTTCACGGCCTGTTTCGCCGCGTTCCTGATCGGGTCGATGTGTGAGATGCCCTCGGGGGTTGCCGGATCACCTTCATGGGAGATGATCATGCGAGCGGCCTTGCCGTCAGGCGAGAGGAACAATTTCAGACCCCTCTTGAACTCGGGGTTGTCGAAAGCCTCGGGCGGCAAGTAGAAGGAATCGTCGTTCTTA
>DASZLQ010000190.1:0-5393 GCA_035552295.1 Mycobacterium sp.
TTGGACGCAGACCGAAGCTGCCGCGCGTCTTCACGTGACCCAGCCCCGAGTTTCGGATCTCCTGAACGGAAAGGTCAGCAAGTTCAGCCTTGACGCCCTGGTCAACATGCTCGCACCAGTCGGCCTGACATTCGATGTTCGACCGGCCGAACGTCCACCGGTACGCGCGGCGAAGAAGGTCAGTGGCGTTCACGCGGATCGTTCAACCAGCACCACGCCGAGCAAGCGCAAAGCGCTCAGCGGGCGCTGACCAGACGGCAGGGACCTCGACACTGACGATGCCGTGTGCTGGCTGGTCGAGGCTCTGGCGCGGTTCCGGCCTAATCGGCCACCCACGCAATCCCCGCCGCGTTGGAGTTCGTGACGCAGACGCTTGTCGCTGAAAAGTCCCTACTAGGCGGGCATTTCGCATAATGGTTCGGCAGCGTGACTGGTGGGACGGAGGTGACCAACGCCGGATGCCGATGCCACGAGATCATTTCTTTCGCCAGCGTGCCCTGGCTTCCCGATCAAGCCATCCTCTCCCTCGAATTTCGATTCCACACTTAGGATTTCGCTATGGCTACCGGTCGGCAGGCGAAGTAGTCTGAAAGCCGGTGTCCTGGTATGTGCTGGGCGGTTGGCCGCAAGCTCGTCGCGCCGGAAGGCGTGGCTATGCGACCCTCGCCGAACCGTTGCGACCGGGCCCGATGCCGGAACCCTCGACCGACTGGTCTGCTACACCGGCCGGTGCCGATTCATTCGCCAGATGGAAGGTGAATCATGCCTCAGATAAGCCAATACGCCCAGGGCACCCCGAACTGGGTCGACCTGCAAACCACCGATCAGTCCGCGGCTAAGCAGTTCTACGCATCCATTTTGGGCTGGAGTTACGACGACAACCCGATGCCGCAAGGCGGTGTGTACTCCATGGCCACGGTGAACGGAGAAACGGTGGCGGCGATCGCGCCGATGCCGCCGGGTGCAGAGGGCAGGCCACCGATGTGGAACACCTACATCGCGGTGGACGACGTCGATGCGGCGGTCGACAAGGTGAGACCCGCGGGGGGGCAGGTGCTCATGGCACCCGTCGATATCGGCGAAGCCGGCCGGATGGCCTTCGTCGCCGACCCGACCGGCCCGGCCGTGGGGCTGTGGCAGGCCAACCGCCACATCGGCGCGACGCTGGTCGGCGAGCCAGGCGCGCCTATCTGGAACGAATTGATCACGGACAAGCCGGAATCGGCGCTGGCCTTCTATGAGGCCGTGGTCGGCTTGACGCATTCCGCTGTGGAGATGGCGCCAGGTCAGACGTACACGCTGCTCAAGGTCGGTGGGAACGATGTCGGCGGTTGCACCGAACCGCCGATGCAAGGTGTGCCTAACGTTTGGCATGTCTACTTCGCCGTCGACGATGCCGACGCCACAGCGGCCAAGGCGGCTGAGGGGGGCGGAAAGGTCATGGTCGAGCCGTTCGACATACCGTCGGTGGGGCGGTCGGCTGTGTTGACCGACCCGCAGGGCGCAGTGTTCAGCGTGCTGAAGCCCGCGCAGCAGATGTAGGCTATTCCAACACCATCCAGCAGGGCTGACCGATCCGAGTCGCGTCTGGCTCACGGTTCTGCCCTCGGCCGTAGTACACGAAGGTCGTCAGACCCCCTCAGCGAATGGGCGACGACAGCGTGGGATCGAGCAGCATGGAGTCAACGGCGACAAGGTCTTTGGGATCAAAGCCCTCCATGTCGGCGGCGAATTCACGGCTGGCCATGAAGTCGCGAGTGAGCGCTGCGTGGTCGGCGCCGTCCGGATAGGAGATCAGCGCGATGAGGCGATGATCGTCGCCGTGCTGTGTCCAGATTCCGTGCGTTGTCACACCGAACATTCCCAGGCTGAGAACATGGCGAGCCCAGTGCACTGTAGCGTACCGTTCGAGAGCCCGCGCGGACCGCAGGGTGTAGATCCGTAGCTGAAACATGCGTATACCTTTGGTCGAGAACGAATTACGGTGCCGTCAGGTCATCAGGGCGACGCACAGCGTACAGACCGCCAAGCCCTGCAGTGTCGCGCGCGCGTTGATGACTCGGTCCCAGTTTGCTTGCAGCACACGGGCATTCGCTGGGACGTCGTGGGCTTGCGCGGCGGCGGTGAGTTGTCGATTGATCGGTGCGCTCACTCGTAGGTACAGCACGATCCAGACCAGCAGCAGCGCCAGCGCTGTGGCCGCCATGATGGCCGTGGTCCATCGGCCGGCCGCAGCCGCGACTGCGGCGCTGGCCGCCGCGGCGACGATCCCGACCACGCCGGGAAGCGGCATGCGCCGGTCACCGTAGCGATGCACGTTGCCCATCACGGCGACCAGCGCGCGGTCGTCGATGCGGGCCAACGCCGGTCTTTGCACCATCGCGCAGAACACGTCGGTGCCGAAGACCACTGCGGTGCCCAGCACTCCGATCAGCGCGGCCACCCTGGCGAGTTCTGTCATGCCGCACCTCCCAGTGCCGCCTTGGGCAGCGCGCCCAGCTGTTGCAGGACCTGCAACGTGTTGAGCTCATCCCAGTGCTCGACGAACATGCCATCGGCGACCCGCCAGATGTCGATGGAGCGCATCTCCACGCGTCGCCCGGTAGCCGGAATCCCCATGAAGTCGCCGCGATGCGTCCCGCGGTAGACGAACCGGCCGACCACCCGATCGCCCGCGACGACGAGATCCTCCATGGTCGCTGTCAGGTCCGGCAATGCCGCGAAGAACCCGGCCCAAAACCGCCGGTTGGCCTCCCGGCCGTCGTTGACGAACGCGTTGTGATTGCGGTAGTCGCTGGCCACGAAGCCGTCCACCAGGTCCGGGTCGTGTTCGTTGAGCATCCTCACGAAGGCCTCGGCGAGGCGCTGCGCGGTGTCGTTCATATCGTTACCCCTTTTCAGTGCGTAGGTGTTAGCAACGCTAACCCACCACGGCCAGGTGTCAATAGCATTGCTAGTTTTTCTAGCGGTGCTACTATATGGCCCATGGCCACCGAAGATCGTCGTGCCCGGGACCGAGCCGCGCGTCGTCAGCTGATCGTCGACACCGCGCGTCAGGTTGCGGAGGCCGAGGGCTGGGACGCCGTCACCACGCGGCGGCTGTCCACCGAGATCGAATACAGCCAGCCCGTTCTCTACAAACACTTTTCGGGCATGGATCAGGTTGCGGCGGCCGTCGCCATCGACGGCTTCGCCGAGCTCGGCCGGCTGCTTCGCACGGCCCGCGCCGATGCCAAAACGCCCAACGATGCGCTGACCCGGTTGGCGCGCGCCTATCTCGACTTTGCCCGCGACAACCCCGCCGTCTACGACGCGATGTTCACCGGCCGCACCACGCTGCGGTTCGCCGAAGAAGACACACCGCCTGAGTTGGTAGCCGCCTTCACCGCGCTGCGCCAGACAGTGTCAGCGGTCGCGAACGAGGCGGACACAGACACCCTGACCGAGGTGTTCTGGGCAGCTCTGCATGGACTTACCACGCTTAGCCGCGGTGGGCGGCTACGCCCGGAGTATGACTGCGAGCGAGTCGATTTGCTGATAGCCCGCTTCTGCCCAGCGGATGGCTAGCCTCGTGGGGCGCGATGCCGGAGTCTGCCAAGAGGATCGGAGGGCAGCGCAGCATGAACAAGGATGAGCTTGTCCTGCATCAGGTTCATTGGGCGAAGCTCGCCGCGATGGAACTGCGTCGATCGTTTCGTTCGTCTTGATGGACCGGCCATCGCATCGTGGGTCTCATCGTTCATCCGTGACTCCCGCTGTCGCCTCAGCGCTCTTACTGCGCGCCGACACAAGCGCGTTGCGCTCGACCCGTCGAGGCAGGTATGTGCTCGAACACATGCCGCCGGTTGCCCAGGCTGTTCGCATCGTCGGCGACGCCATCATGACGGTCGGTGCGTGGCGGCGCAGCGGTTTTCTGATCGCAACGGGTGCACTCATCGTGATAGCCGGGTGGTCGCACGGACTGCTCCCATTGAAGCCCACATCGGCTCAATGACGCCAAGATTCACTGACAACCCCCGTTGAAATTCGGCGTAACCGGGCGATCGAAGCGGTCGAGTGCGCACAACGCATGTATCGGGCCCTGACGCAAGGGGAGCCGGTCACCGATCCGCTGTATGCCTTCGATAACTTCGTCGACATGATCGGTTTCCCGAAGGCCTGGGAATTCGATAACGCCGTTGAGGCTTGCGATCACGCCGTCGTGGGTAATGGGGGTATCGATGAGTGAGAGCGTGCAAACGGGAACCATCACCACCCAGGTGCCGGCACGGTTGGACCGGCTGCCCTGGTCGCGATTTCACTGGCGCGTCGTCGTCGGTCTTGGCGGCGTGTGGATCCTCGACGGCCTCGAGGTCACGATGGTCGGCAACGTATCGGCCCGCCTCACCGAGAAGGGCAGCGGCATCACGCTCAACCCCGCGCAGATCGGCGTGGCGGCCGCGATCTACATCACCGGGGCGTGCGTGGGCGCATTGTTCTTCGGCCACCTGACCGATCGCTTCGGACGGCGCAACCTGTTCGTGCTGACCCTGGTGGTGTATTTGACCGCCACCGTCGCCACCGCATTCGCCTTCGCGCCTTGGTATTTCTTCATAGCGCGGTTCTTCACCGGCACTGGCATCGGTGGCGAATACGCCGCCATCAACTCGGCGATCGACGAGTTGATCCCGGCGCGGGTGCGGGGCCGCGTGGACCTGATCATCAACGGGACCTACTGGCTGGGTTCGGCCGCCGGAGCGGCCGGCGCGCTGGTCCTGCTGAACACGTCGAACTTCCCGGCGAATGTCGGGTGGCGGCTGGCCTTCGGCATCGGGGCCATCTTCGGCATCTTTGTTCTGCTGGTGCGGCGCAACGTTCCGGAGAGTCCACGGTGGTTGTTCATTCACGGCCGCGACCAGGAGGCCGAGCGAGTCGTCGGCCAGATCGAAGGGGAAGTCGAGGCGCAAACCGGCGAACCGCTGCCCGAGCCGCAAGGGCGGCCACTCCGGATCCGGCAGCGCGAGACGATTCCGTTCGTCGAAATCGCCAGGGTGGCATTCAAGCTCTACCCGCGGCGCGCGGTGCTGGGGCTGGCCCTGTTCATCGGGCAGGCCTTCCTCTACAACGGCGTGACCTTCAACCTGGGCACGCTGTTGAACGGGTTCTACGGAGTCGCATCCGGAGCCGTGCCGATCTTCTTCATCCTGTGGGCGCTGAGCAATTTCTTCGGCCCCTTGTTGCTCGGGCACCTGTTCGACACCGTCGGCCGCAAACCGATGATCACCCTCTCTTACGTCGGCTCTGCCGTCGTGGTCGTGGTCCTCGCGGTGCTGTTCGTGACCAAGACCGGGGGCGCCTGGACATTCATCGGGGTGCTCGCGGTCGCGTTTTTCCTGGCGTCGGCGGGTGCGAGC
>DASZLQ010000191.1:0-13418 GCA_035552295.1 Mycobacterium sp.
CAACGGCAACCCGATACTGCTCAAGACCCAAATGGCGGCGGGTCATGGCGGCGTCAGTGGTCGTTACCGAGCATGGGAAGAGACCGCATTTCAGTACGCCTGGCTGCTAGCCGCTGCCGACGGCGACCGCTATGGCCGCGGCCAGGAAGACAAGCTGGATGGCGGTGCGCAGGGGTAGCTGCGTCGTCATCGACTTAGGCGGATTGGGCATCCGGGCGGCGTAGACGTTGGCCGGGAACATCGCCAGCATCAGCACCAGTAGGCACACGGCCGCCGCCACTCGCGTCACGGGAAGCAACAACCCGACGGCGCCCAGCAGCTCGAGCAGGCCGGTGATGGTGACCAGGTAGCCGGGGGCCGGCAACCGGGGCGGCACGATCGCGATGAGGTCGCGGCGCAGCTGTGGCGCGAAGTGGGCAAACCCGGTCATAAGGAACATCGCCGCCAATCCGACGGCGACCGCCGCTGGCGAGCTGTTGACATAGCCGACGCCCAGCCAGCCAATGCTGCGAGCGGCGATGGTGCCCAAGAGCAGAGTGATCAACGGAGCCATCTCAAACGTCCAATCTAGACAGTGACAAGTTCAATGCCGCTAAAGATAGGCCTGCAATCTAGCCATTGTCAAGTTCCGTCGTTATGCTGGCCATATGAACCGCACGAACTACCATCACGGCGACCTGCGTGCGGTGATTCTCACCGAAGCCGCACGTCTGGTGGCCGAGCGTGGCGCCGACGGGGTCTCGCTGCGCGAGTTGGCCCGCAGCGCCGGTGTCTCACATGCCGCGCCCGCGCACCACTTCACCGATCGGCGCGGCCTGTTCACCGCGTTGGCCACCCAGGGATTTCAGCTGCTGGCCGAGGCGCTGATCGATGCCCGGGGAGACTTCGCCGACGCGGCCCTGGCGTATGTGCGGTTCGCCATCGAGCATCCCGGCCACTACCAGGTGATGTTCAACAAGTCGCTGCTTGACATCTCGGCCACCGAATTGGCCGCCGCCGAGGCGGCGGCAGGCGCCGAGCTGTCACGCGGGGTGGCGACGCTAGGGGATCGCAATGCACGTGCCGACCCCGCGGGTGCGCAGTTGGCGGCATGGTCACTGGTGCATGGGTTTTCGATGCTGTGGCTCAACGACGCGGTCAACGCTCAAGTCCGACGGGCCGATCCGATGGAAACCGTGAAGCGGATCGCGACAATGCTGTTCGAGGGGTAACCGCACTACTCGCCGACTGTTTGGCTCGCCGGCTTCTTCGGCAGAAACACTGCGGGGATGACAGTGGCCACCACCAACACGACCGCGATGACGAACACCGCCGTATAAGCGTGCGACAGGTCGTGCAGCACGTTGCCTGCGAAGCCGGGGGCAAGGGCCTGCCGGGGTACTGCGGCCTGATCTACCGGCACACCGGTGCTGGCGGCCTTCTGTTGTAGCGACGCGAGTGTGTTTGCCGCGGAGATGTTTTCGCTTCGGTTGAACTGGTTGGTCAGGATCATCGACATCAGCGCGGTACCCATCGAGCCGCCCACCTGATGGCTGACGCTCATCAGCGTTGTGCCCCTGGCGATCTGGTGAGGCGCCAACGCCTGCACCGACGCAACCGACAGTGGCATCATGGTGCAACCCATGCCAAGGCCCATGATCGCCAATCCGACCAGGAGCGTGGGCAGGTACTCGGCCTGTTTGGCCACACCGAAGGCGAAGGTGCCCAGGCCGGCGGTGATTAGCGCGATGCCGACCAGCACGATCTTGCCCGGTCCCTGTCTGTCGACGAGCGGTCCGGTCAGCCGCATGGTCAGCATGGCGCCGAGCCCCTGCGGGATCATGTGCACGCCGGCCTGCATCGGCGTCTGGTGCAGCACCTGCTGGAAGTAGCTCGGGAGCAGCAGGCCGGCGCCGAAAAAGGCGGTGGCGAATACCAGCATCGTCACATTGGCCTGGGTGAGCACCTTGTTCTGGAACAGCCGCAGATCTATGAGTGGGTGATCCGCGCGGTGCCACGCGTGCAGCACGAACCCGGCGATCAACGCCAGGCCGACGGCCGCCGGTATCAACACACGGCGATCGGCCATGGTCCCGCAGCGCGGGATGGACGAGACCGCGAACAGGAAAGTCGCCAGGCCGGGTGACAGCAGCAGCACCCCGACGACGTCAAAGGTCTCCGACCTCGCCGGGTGATCTCGTTGGAACACGATCGCCGCGAGGACGACGGTGACGACGCCGATTGGCAGGTTGATCAGGAAGATCCACCTCCAGCTCGAGGTGTCGATGAGCCAGCCGCCCACGATGGGCCCACCGATGGGGGCGAGCAACATGGGAATGCTCAGGATCGACATGAGGCGGCCAAGCCGCCCGGGGCCCGCTTCACGGGTCAAGATCATAAAGCTCAGCGGCATCAGCATCCCGCCGCCGATTCCTTGCACCACTCGAAACACGATGAGCTGCAGGATATTTGACGCCACCGCGCACAGCAGCGAGCCCAGCGCGAAGGCCAGCACAGAGCCCATGAACAGCCGTTTGGTGCCGAACCGGTCGGCTGCCCAACCCGTAACCGGAATCACGGTCGCCAATGCGAGCGTGTAGCCGGTCATCGTCCACCCGACGACGGCTTGGGACGAGCCGAATTGGTCGATGAAGGTGCGTTGCGCGACGCTGACGACGGTGATGTCCAGTATCGCCATCACTGTGGCCAGGATGCACACGCCGGAGATCCGCAAGAGGCCGACGTCCAGCTTGTCGGGATAGACATGTACACCGGCGCCCAACTGCCGGGTGGGGGCGGTGGGCAGCGGGGTGGCGGCCGCTGCGGAACGGGCCTTCTCCATGGCGTTGCTTAGCATATCGAATCGATCGTCGGCACCGATGGCGGTAGGGGTTTGCTGACTTCGCGCGAATCTGGTTGCGGGCCAGAGCCGAGGGCCGCTCCGCAGGGTCAGGCAACGGACCCCGAGTGGCGCCTGGCCTGCGTTCTTGCGGACTCGATATATGCTTGCTGTCCGCGTGTCCTTCACCATCCCGACACCTGAGATCGGCAAACTGCAAGTGTGTCTGGAAAACTGATTGTCTCGGTCTCAGGGATAGGGGAGCGCACCCTGGGCGACGTTGAGGCGTTCTGCGCACAAATGGATGCCCGCAACGTGCCGGTGTCGTTGCTGGTGGCCCCCCGGCTGTCCGGCGACTACCGACTCGACCGCGACCCGCACACAGTCGAGTGGCTGGCCGTGCGGCGGGCCGGAGGTGACGCTATCGTGCTACACGGCTACGACGATGCGGCCACCAAGAAGCGGCGTGGCGAATTCGCCATGCTGCGGGCACATGAGGCCAACCTCCGCCTGACGGCCGCCGACCGGGTGCTCGAGCACCTCGGTTTACGCACCCGGCTATTCGCTGCACCGGGCTGGGTAGTGTCGCCGGGCGTTGTCAAGACATTGCCGCGCAACGGGTTTCGATTGCTGGCTGATCTGCACGGGGTCACCGACCTGGTCCGCCACACCACCGTTCGCACCCGCGTGCTTGGTATCGGAGAGGGCTTCTTGACCGAGCCGTGGTGGTGCCGCATGGTTGTGCTTTCCGCCGCCCGGATCTCCCGTCGCGGCGGGATCGTGCGCATCGCTATAGCCGGCCGCCAATTGCGCAAGCCAGGGCCGCTGCAGGCCGTGCTGGATGCCGTGGACCTGGCTTCGATGCACGGGTGCACCCCGACGGTGTACCGATGGCGGTCCAACAAGGCCGTCGTCGATGCCGCGTGACTAAGCCGTCTGATTAATCGCCGGGCGCCGGCACTACCCTGTTCCGACATGGGCGATTCTTCAGCTGCCGGTTTCGCGGCCGACGCCATAGTTGTCGGAGCCGGCTTGGCGGGCTTGGTCGCCGCCTGTGAACTGGTGGATCGCGGCTTGCGGGTGTTGATCGTCGACCAGGAGAACAGCGCCAACTTGGGTGGGCAGGCCTTCTGGTCATTCGGCGGCCTGTTTTTCGTCGACAGCCCCGAGCAGCGCCGCCTGGGCATTCGCGACAGCCACGAACTTGCGTTGCAGGACTGGTTGGGGACGGCGGCGTTTGATCGTGAAGAGGACTATTGGCCACGCCAGTGGGCGCATGCCTACGTCGATTTCGCAGCCGGAGAGAAACGCAGCTGGCTGCGCGACCGGGGCCTGAAGATCTTTCCGCTGGTGGGCTGGGCCGAGCGCGGCGGCTACGGTGCACAGGGGCACGGCAATTCCGTGCCCCGCTTTCACATCACGTGGGGTACCGGGCCCGCTTTGGTCGAGATCTTCGCGCGTCAGCTGCGAGACCGCTCGACCGTGCGCTTCGCGCACCGTCACCAGGTTGACGAGTTGATCGTCGAGGGCGGCGCGGTGACCGGGGTCCGCGGCACCGTACTGGAGCCGTCGGCTGAACCTCGCGGTGTGCCTTCATCACGAAAAGCTCTGGGGCAATTCGAGTTCCGCGCATCAGCGGTGATCGTGACCAGTGGTGGCATTGGGGGCAACCACGATCTGGTGCGCAAGAACTGGCCGAAGCGAATGGGCCGCGTACCCGGGCAACTGCTTAGCGGGGTGCCCGCCCACGTGGACGGCAGGATGATCGGAATCTCGCAGCAGGCCGGCGCGCGGGTGATCAACCCCGACCGGATGTGGCATTACACCGAGGGCATCACCAATTACGACCCGATCTGGCCGCTGCACGGTATCCGGATCATTCCCGGCCCGTCGTCGCTGTGGCTGGATGCGGCCGGCAAACGGCTGCCGGTTCCGCTGTATCCGGGCTTCGACACCCTCGGCACGTTGGAGTACATCACGAAGTCCGGATATGACTACACCTGGTTTGTGTTGAACGCCAAGATCATTGAGAAGGAATTCGCGCTCTCCGGTCAGGAGCAGAACCCGGACCTGACCGCGCAGAGCGTAAGGGAGCTGCTGCGCAACCGGGCCAGTTCCGGCGCGCCGGGGCCGGTGCAGGCCTTCGTCGACCGAGGCGTGGACTTCGTCAGCGCAAACTCGTTGCGCGAGTTGGTGACTGGCATGAACAAGCTGCCTGACGTGGTCCCGCTGGACTACGCGACGGTGGAAGCCGAGGTCATCGCGCGCGATCGCGAGGTGGCCAACAGGTTCAGCAAAGACGGTCAGATCACCGCGATCCGTGCCGCGCGCGGTTATCTGGGTGACCGGCTGGGCCGGGTGGTAGCCCCGCACCGGTTGACCGATCCCAAAGCCGGACCGCTGATTGCGGTCAAACTGCACATCCTGACTCGAAAGACATTGGGCGGCATCGAGACTGACTTGGCTGCACGGGTACTCAAGGCCGACGGCACCGCCCTGACCGGGCTGTACGCGGCCGGCGAGGTGGCCGGGTTCGGTGGGGGCGGCGTGCACGGCTACCGGGCGCTGGAGGGCACGTTTTTGGGCGGCTGCATATTCTCCGGTCGGGCCGCGGGCCGCGGCGCCGCCGACGACATAACCTAGCCGCTTTGGTGGGCGAGCCCCACCTCGGCGTTGGACCCAGGCCCGCTAGAAGGTGACTCCGCTTTCTTCGGGCAGTACGTGAAAGTCGGTGTTGGTCATCTCTGTGAGTCGGCCGTAGTAGATGCCCCTCGCGTCTGGGGCGACGATTCCCTGGTGAATGGGTACCGCGCGGGCCGGCGCTACCGCACGCAGGTAATCGACGGCCTCGGAGATCTTCATCCACGGCGCCGCCGCCGGAGCGGCCAAGACGTCCACCGGCTCCTCGGGGAGGAACAATGCGTCACCAGGATGCATCAACCTTGCGCGATGGTCCGCGTCGCCGACCAGATACGAAATGTTTTCTATCACAGGGATTTCCGGGTGGATGACCGCGTGGCGGCCGCCGACGGCCCGAACGGTCAGCTCACCGATCTGTAGCTGGTCGCCAACATGCACCGCCTGGCAGGGCTCGCCGAGCTGTGCGGTGGTTTGCGGGTCGGCGTAGAGCGCGGCATTCGGGTTGCCCTCGAGCAGCGACGGCAGGCGGGCGATATCGATGTGGTCGGGGTGCTGATGGGTAATCAGGATGGCGGACAGCCCGGTGATTCCCTCGAAACCATGTGCGAAGGTGCCGGGGTCAAAGAGCACGCGTGTGTGATCGAACTCGGCAAGTAAGCAGGAATGGCCGAAATGCGTCAGTAGCATGTTTACGATTGTGCCCTGACGGGGGTGATGCCGATGCGAGTGATCCTGGCGACGATGCTGGTTGCCGGTGGCCTCGCGGTGGCCCTTGTCGTCGTGGTACCGGCACACGCCGAGCCGCAGACATGCCCGCCGGTGTGTGACCAGATCCCGGACACCGCGTGGACCCAGCAGCGTGCCCTACCGCTGAACTCGGTATACAACTGGCCCGTGCTGGCTGGACTGGCGGCGCCAGTGACCGGGGCCGGGCCGCGCTTCCGGTTTGAGGGTCTGTGTGCGGCTCCGGCGGTACCGCAGGACCCACGCGATTCGGCGGTTGCGGCCCGGGTGACCGTCGTCCACCCGGACGGTCAGTGGCAGTTGCAGGCTCAGATCCTGCACTGGCGCGGTGATACCGCCCGCGGCGGTTCGGCCGCGGCCTCGGCGTTCAGCAATGCCGTCGCCGCGCTGCGCGGCTGCCAGCAGGGGGCGCCGCAGAAGTCGCCGTCGATCACCAGCGACGAACCGAACCGGATGGCCGCGGTCATCAGTGGACCGGCCGTCATGCATACCTACCTGGTCGCGCACGTGGCGAGCAGCACGATCACCGAGCTCACGCTGTGGTCGTCGGGACCGCCGCAGGTACCCTGGCCCTCGATGGCAGACGATCCGGTGCTGGACTCCATGACCGCGCCATTGTGCGAGGCTTACATCGCTTCGTGCCCGTGAGCCGCGTGCGACACCTGTCGCCGGTAGAGTTAGCGCCGAGCAAGATCTGAGGAGGAGCGCCGGTGGCTCGGGTGGTCGTGCATGTGATGCCCAAAGCAGAGATTCTCGACCCGCAGGGTCAGGCGATTGTCGGCGCGCTGGGCCGACTCGGCCATGCCGGGGTCTCAAATGTCCGCCAGGGCAAGAGGTTTGAGCTCGAAGTTGACGACACCATCGATGATTCGGTGCTTGCCGAAATCGCGGAATCACTGTTGGCGAACACCGTGATCGAGGACTGGACGATAAGCCGGGAAGCGCTGTGACGGCGCGAATCGGCGTCATCACCTTCCCCGGGACACTCGACGACGTGGACGCTGCGCGGGCCGCGCGGCGTGTCGGCGCCGAGGCGGTCAGCCTCTGGCATGGCGACGCCGACCTCAACGGAGTCGACGCCGTGGTGGTGCCGGGGGGTTTTTCCTACGGCGACTACCTGCGGGCCGGCGCGATCGCCAGATTCGCTCCGGTGATGGCGGAAGTGGTCGACGCCGCGAGGAGCGGTATGCCGGTATTGGGAATCTGCAACGGTTTTCAGGTGCTTTGCGAAGCGGGGCTGTTGCCCGGCGCCCTTACTCGCAACGCGGGTTTGCACTTCATCTGCCGCGATGTGTGGCTGCGGGTGGCCTCGACCGCGACGGCGTGGACTTCGCGTTTCGAGCCCGACGCCGACCTGCTGGTGCCGCTGAAGTCCGGTGAGGGCCGCTACGTGGCACCTGCGAATGTGCTCGATGAGCTGGAGGGTGCTGGCCGGGTGGTGTTCCGCTACCGCGACAACGTCAACGGCTCGCTGCACGACATCGCCGGCATCAGCTCAGCCAACGGCCGCGTTGTCGGGCTGATGCCGCATCCCGAACATGCCATCGAGGCATTGACCGGTCCCTCCGACGACGGGCTGGGCCTGTTCTATTCGGCGCTCGACGCTGTTCTGGCGGCCTAAGCGGAAACGCCTGAGGCATCGCACAATTCGGCAAATGCTGCGCTGAGCGCATCAGTGGCCTCGCGGGGATCGTTGAATCTGTTGTCAGCCCAACACGGGGAACCGGCGCTCGCCGGCCAGCCGGTGAAGTGCGGTCTGCATCACTGAACGCACGTAGGTGTCGACCTCGCCGACGTCGGGGTCCTCGCCGAATCGGGCTGTGACGTCGATCGGCTCGAGCACTTCGGTGACGATTTTGGCCGGCAGCGGCACGTTCGGCGGGAAGATCACACTCAACCCGAACGGGAACCCGAAGCTCAGCGGCAAGATGTCCATCCGGGCTTTGGTGATTCCCAGCTTGCGGGCTAACCAGTTGCCACGGGTCAGGAACAGCTGGGTTTCCTGGCCGCCGATCGACACGGCGGGCACAATCGGCACCCCGGCTTCGATGGCGGTCGTGACGTAGCCGGTACGGCCATTGAAGTCGACGGTGTTCGCACTGAACGTAGGCCGGTACGCGTCGTAGTCACCGCCCGGGAACACCAACACGACTGCGCCCGAATGCAGTGCCGCGGCCGCATTTTCGCGGCTCGCCTCGATGACCCCGAGGCGTCGCAGCAAGCCGTCCAGCGGACCCACGAACAGGCCGTAATGGCCCAGGGTGTACACGGGGCGGTCGTAGCCGAAGGTCTTGTAGAAGGCGGGGGAGAAGATCAAGACGTCGGGCGTGAGCATTCCACCGGAGTGGTTGGACACCACCAGCGCTCCACCGGCCGCCGGGACGTTGCGAACGTTTCGCACCTCGGCGCGATACCACCGCTTGATCCAGGGTCCGATGGCGTTCGCGATCTGCTTGGTGAACGCCGGATCCCATTTGGCGGTCTCGCGATTGTCGGCGGCCGTGTCACTGCTGCCCTTCATGTTTCGCCCTCAAGATTCGCCGGTCGAGTTCCTGCTATTAGCTATTGCCCGCGACACCGGTCGTAAACCTCAGCGCTTTCTTGCATACTATACTCTCCGTTTTCGAGAATGGCATATCCGTTTGCTATACCTAACCACACTTCGAAAGGCGTGGCCGAAAAGGTTCTTGTCACAGTGGGATTCGGACTAGTCGGCTCGCAGACCGTGCGCGGGCTGGTTGGCTAGTTGGTGTCAGAAGTTCATCCGGCGTCTAACACCAACGGCTGCGCCATCGATGGCTGCTCGACAATCGGGGTCAACTCGCCGAAGAATTCGATCGCCGCTGCGATGGTGCGGTCGACGAAAGTAGCGAAATCCTCGAAGGCAACGCGACCGCGGATCCATCGCGAGCGGCGCGCGACAACACCGATGCGCTGTGGATCAGAGGACCCGTGCACGATCGCGGTGACTTCTCGATCCTGCTGATTCCACGTGTCGGCGAGATGCGTCAGCCAAGGGCGGTCGGAAGCGGGGAAGAAGCATGCGGGGGCAACCCGAACGAGTAATACGTCGTGATGCCCGGGCGCGATCTCGAGGTGGACGTGCAGCCGCCGCGGTCGGGTGTTGGCGACGTAGAAGTATTCGCCATCGTGCCCGCCGCGGAAGTACCGGCTGCCACGAGTGCACAAGTAGCGTTCGATCAGATCTGCGCACAGCGGCTCATTCGTCATGCCATCAATGCTGAGGCCAGTGACTTTGCGGATCCTTTGAGCCGAGCAAGCCGGCACCAAAGAATCTGTTGAGAATTCGCTGAGCGAGCTGGCTGCTGTCAGGGCAGCACTCGTACCGGAACGTTGGACCGTGCGATCAATGCATCCGCTGAGCCGTTACGGGCCAGGTAGCGTCGGGATTGGGGTCGAATCGCGCGTCTCAACTATTCCCGCGTCGGGTTCAGGCATGGTCCGGGGCAACGTGACGGAAAACCGGTACCGCTCCGGACGATAGTGGAACTCCACCACCTCGACGGGTTTGTCCGCATCGGTGTAGCTGGTGCGCTCGATGACCAACACGGGTGAGCGCTTCGACAGATCCAACGCGGCCGCAACCTCCAGGGAGGCACCGGCCCAATGGATCTCATAGGTAGCCCGGGCAATGTGGACCCCCACCTGCTCCCACATCGTGTAGGTGGATTCCATCGCGTACCGGATCTGCGCACCCGGTGTTCTCGACATCAGCGGCTCGACAGCTTTTCCCAGCCCCATCGGACGGTGGCCGTCATCAGCGCCAAGGGTCGGTCCCCGTCGCGGAAACGCTGGGTTGATACACAGGACTTTGGATAGGCCCAGCGTTTCGGCCACCCGTTGCGGCGCCTCGCCCCCGCGGTGGGACAGCACATCCACCTGCGGAGTGATGTCGGAGCTCGCCAGGACCTCGGTAATCGTGCGCACACCGGAGCCCAGTTCCCGCTTCACCGGGTTCGCAACGAAAGTGCCCAGGCCTTGGCGGCTCAGGTGCGAGCACAGCATCGCGGACAGATCCCCTCGCTCAAAGGCCCGATACCGTCGTCGACCAAGCGTTCGGATTACTCTGGTACCCCATGATGTTCGCCCACCATCCGCTCGCGCTTATGACGCAGCTCGATCAGGAGGGTTGAACGTGGGACTCGCGGTGGAGCGGTTCGACCATATTGTGTTGAACTGTCACGATATTGAGGCCACCGCGTCGTGGTATGAGCGGGTGCTCGGCATGAGGCGAGAGACGTTCGGGCCGTCCAATAGAACTGCCCTGTGCTTTGGAGATCAGAAGATCAACCTACGACCAGTCGGCGCGCTGGCCGACGATCCCGACTGGGTGACCGGATTCGTCGAAGCCGCCGGTTCCGAGGATTTGTGCTTCATCGCCCGTTCGACACCCGACGAGGTAGGTGCCCACCTCGCGGCGTGCGGAGTCGAAGTGATCTCCGGACCGGTAACCAAGATCGGTGCATTGGGTCCGATGACCTCGCACTACTGCCGTGACGTCGACGGGAACCTCATCGAAATCGCTGTCTACTGAGCGCCTTCGAGCGGATATAGCGCGGGCAGGTTGATGACGATGGCCTCCTGGGTGCTGCGCGCAATCACGACTTCCGCCGATGTGGTTGGGTCGGGGTTTTCTTCGCGGTGCGGCAGATATGGCGGGATGAAGACGTAGTCGCCAGGCGCAGTTGAGATGCGCACCTCTTGGACGCCGTCGTGGAACACGAACTCCGGATTACCGCTTCTTACATAGATTGCGGTCTCCGATTCACCGTGATGGTGGTTGGACGAGATGGTTTGGGGTAACGCGTGTGTCTCACCCATCCACAGCTTCTCCGCACCGACTGACTTACCGGACAGTGCCGCGAAGCGCCGCAGTCCCTCCGACTGTGCGGTGTCGGAGCTGATGTCCGACGCCTTGACGTGGTGCACCCGGTTGTGTGCGGCTTTCGTTGTCGTCTCGTCGAAGTCGGGGTGGAATCCATCCGAGGTTGCCATCGTCTCTCCTTTCGTCAGTCCGCAGACGAATCCCGATAGGCCTCAAGAAGTCTCAGCCATAGTTCGCTGATCGTCGGAAAGCACGGCACCGCATGCCACAACCGATCGATGGGCACCTGGCCGGCGACCGCGACGGTGGCCGAATGCAGCAGCTCAGTGACATCCGGGCCGACTAACGTCATGCCGAGCAGATAGCCACGATCCAGATCGACCACCATCCGCGCCCGACCCGTGTACCCATCGGCATAAAGCTTGGCTCCCATAACGACGTCGCCGATCTCGATGTCCACGGTGTGCACGCGGTGGCCGGCCTGCTCAGCCTGTTCAGCCGTCAGTCCAACCGCAGCCGCTTCGGGATCGGTGAAGAAAGCCTGCGGCACCGCGTGATGGTCGGCAGTCGTCGCGTGCCTGCCCCACGGCGCGGTGTCCAGTGGCGTTCCCGTCGCGCGGGCGCCGATAGCCGCCCCGGCGATGCGCCCCTGGTATTTGCCCTGATGGGTCAACAAGGCTCGGTGATTGACGTCACCCGCCGCGTAGAGCCAACCGTCGCCTACCGCCAGCACTCGACAGGTGTCGTCGACGTCGAGCCAGCTGCCCGGCGTCAGTCCAACTGTCTGCAAGCCGATGTCATCAGTGAGCGGTGCTCGGCCAGTGGCGAAAAGCACTTCGTCGACCTGCAATTCAGTACCGTCGTCCAGTTCGAGGGTTACTTGGCCGTCAGGGTCGGGCCGATGGAGCGCGCGGACTGATACACCCACGCGCACGTCCACGCCCGCGTCGGCGAGTCCGCGGCCGATGAGTTCCCCCACAAAGGGCTCCATGCGGGGTAGCAGGCGAGATCCCCGAGCCAACAGCGTCACTGAGGAACCCAATCCCTGCCAGGCCGTTGCCATTTCGACACCGACACCGCCGGCGCCGACAACCGCGAGCCGTCCTGGGGCGTAGCTGCTGTCGGTGGCTTGTCGGTTGGTCCATGGCCGGGCTTCGGCCATGCCGGGTAGGTCGGGGAGCGCGGGCCGGCTTCCTGTGCAGACGACAACCGCGTGACGGGCGGAGAGCGCCACTTCATCGCCGTTTGGTGTGGTCACCGCGACATGCCGAGGACCGTCGAGCCGCCCGTGGCCGCGAACCAGGGTCGCGCCGATTCCGGCCACCCAGTTGGCTTGGCCGGTGTCGTCCCAGTTGCTCACATAGCGGTCCCGGCGGCCGAAGACCCCAGCCGCTTCGATCGATCCACTAACTGCCTCGCGCGCGCCGTCGATCCGGCGGGTATCGGAGATGGCAATGACCGGACGTAGCAACGCTTTACTGGGCACACACGCCCAGTAGGAACATTCGCCTCCGACCAGTTCGCGCTCGACCATCGCAACCGAAAGGCCCGAGGCCTCGGCGCGCTCTGCGGCATTCTGTCCAATCGGCCCTGCGCCGAGTACCACGACGTCGAATTCGTTGCTCTCTGCCATTAGTCCTTCAGATCCTCTCGCTTTTGCGTCGTAACCTGTTGGGCATGCCGCAAATGCCGGGGCTCAGGGTTGCCCGGTGATGAGCTGCTCGGCGAGTTGGCGCATGTCGCTTACCACGAGGTCTGGTTGCGGCAGGTCATCGACCGGGAGCGGTGGGTTGCCCGGTCGCGTGATGAGCGCGCTGCTGAAGCCGACGTTTTGGGCGCCGAGGGTATCCCACACGTGCGCGGACACCATCATGCAATCCGCGGGCGCTACGTCCAGTCGCTGACACACATACCGGTAGACCGATGGCGACGGCTTGAAGGCGCGGCAGGCTTCGACGCTGAACTGGCGCTCGAAAAAGTCCGCCAGCCCGGCGTTCTCGAGCGGTGTCTGCACTCCCGTTTTGTGGGGTGAATTCGTTAGCGTAACCAGGCGAAAGCCATTGTCGCGCAGGGCTGTGAGCCCGTCTGCGACATCGGAGTGCGCCGGCATGGTGCGCATCCGCGCCTGCAGGCGACGTACGTCGTCGTCGGTGACGTCCACCCGGTAGATGTCGGCCAGCATGTGTAACACGCCTTGGCCGAGCGTGAAGAAGTCCACATAGTATTCCGCCAACGTCGCGGTCATCGAATACATGACAAGCTGTGCGAACCATTCGCGGAGCACCCGCTCGTCACCAAATAGCTCCCCGAAAAGCGGTGCTAGGGAATCGATATCGATCAGCGTCTCGTTCACGTCGAACACGAGTACAG